>CAZNBB010000015.1:0-45190 GCA_964571225.1 uncultured Gammaproteobacteria bacterium | reverse complement strand
CGCCCACAAGGCTGGGCCCCTCCGAAGAGGGGCCCAGGGGGCGTCCCTGCCCTTGCGCCGCGGGGGGCTCTCCTATTGTTGTCGGCGACTCCGGCGCCAGCCCAGGAAGCCCAGGGCCGCCGCCAGCAGGGCCGGCAGGGTCGGGTCGGCACCGTGCGGGTTCACCGTGCAGCCGCCACCACCGCCGCCACTGCTTGTGCCGTCAGTGATGTCGCTGGGCGGTACTACCGGTGTCGCCGGTGTCACTGCCGCTGCCTCGAAGGCGCCCACGTCCACCGTGGCCACGCCGTCGCCGTTGCCGTCGTTGGTGCGGGCGAAGCCGGTACCGCGCTGATCCAGGGTACCCGCGACCAGCGCGTTGTTGCCGGCGTCAACGGCCGGGCTGCCTTCCATCAGCGGTACCGTCTCGGTCAGGCCGCCGTTATTGCTCAGCAGGCCCAGCTTGGCATCCGTGTTGACATGGTCGCTGGGCTGGCTGAAGGCGCAGGTGTCGGCATCCTCCATGTTGTTGCCGCTGGACTGGAAGTACGTGGCCACCGTCGCCGTACCGCCCGTCACGCCGCAGTTGGCCGGCACCTGCGACGCATCCTCCGTGGTACGCAGGTTGTGAGCCAACAGGGTGTTTACCAGGTGATAGTTGCCGTCGCCGTCACCGGACGAGAAGGCATGCAGGCCGGCGCCTCCGAAGCCCGCGTCTCCCGGGGCCTGGTTGTCCACCACCGTGACGTTGGTGAGGTTCACCGTGCCGTTGGTGTAGACGCCGCCGCCCACGTCGGCCGCCTGGTTGCCGGCGATGGTGCTGTTGCTGATGTCCATGATGACTCCGGCGCGTCCGGCAATGCCGCCACCACCCACGGCCACGTTGCCAATGATGGCGCTGCGGTCGATCTTGCTGGTGTGACTGCCGGTGTCGAAGATGCCGCCACCGCCTTCAGCCTCGTTGCCCGCCGCCAGTATGGACGGGTCCAGGTAGGGCACGTTGCTGATGGCGCCGACCGTCGTCTCCGTCATGGTCAGGTCGGAGTCGTTGTACAGCCCGCCGCCGTTGCGTGAACTGATGTTGCCGCTGATGGCGGATTGGTTCAGTACCAGCGGTGCTGCGCTGTAGATGCCGCCGCCGTCGCCTTCGGCGTGGTTTGCGAGCACCACGACCCGTTCCAGCGTCAGACCGTTGATGACGGCGCTGCCTTCCTCGCCTTCGTCACCACCGCCGACCCCGTCCGGCGCGCCGCCATGGTCCTCCGACGTCGAATCCTCAATGATGCTGCAGCAGACGCCGTTGGCGATGGCGCCGCCGTTGCGATACAGCCACCAGGCGCCGTTGGCTTCGGTGGCTTCGCTGAGCTGCTCGGAGCCCACCGAACCGCCCCGCAGGGTCAGATACTGCAACTTCACATCGACGCCGTCCGTGCTGCCGTGGATCTGAAAGATGCGGTCGGGGGACTCGCCCTCCGGCGCATTCCACTCGATGACGGTGGCGTCGGGTCGGCTGGGATCCACGCCGGTGATGGTGAGGCTGTCCGTGACGTCCAGATCGCCCTGACGCACATCAGGAGTCTCATCCATCAGGAAGGGATCGGTGGATCCCTCGGGACTGGCCCTTGAGCCCTCGTCCACGCCGCCGAGGGTCAGCTGTATGGGGTTGGCCGCGTTCACGAACGCCGAGTCGAATTGAATCTCGTCCGGGCCGGCGAGTGCGTTGGCCTCCATAATGGCTTCGCGCAAGGTGCACACGGTCTGTTCGCCCACGGTTGCGTTGCATTGGCCATCAGCCTCGGTGGTCACTGCGTCCGCCGTACTGTTCACCGTGAAGACCTGCCCGAAAGCGGTCGGTGCCGCCAATACCAAGGCGATGCCCGCCGCGACAAGCGTCCTCCGTGTGGCTTTCATGACTGCTCTCCCGACGCAAATTTCTCCGCAGATGCGGCGGGCGTCTTTGCGCTCGCGCCCGCTTTCCCTTGCCTCTTTCCGTTCACCTCTCGTGTAAAAGAATCATACAAACCGTTGACGTTTTGGTTGACGCAGGTCAACCTCGGCGCCGGCGCTACGGGGCGCAATTCAAAGTGTTGACCGGGATCAAACCCCGGTACTCGGGCTACCGGCTGGTGCGGCGGGCGGTGGTGACGCGGACCTGTCCGGCCAGGTCGCTGTGGGAATCGATGGTGTCGTATCCGGCCTGTTCCAGGAGGTCCCGCACCGCGGGTGCCTGATCGTAACCATGCTCCAGCGCCAGCCAGCCGCCGGCGCGCAGACAGCGTCGTGCCGCCGGGATGATACGGCGCAGATCATCCAGTCCGTCGGATCCCGCGGCGAGGGCGGAACGGGGCTCGTGGAGTACGTCGCCGTGCCTCAAGTGAGCATCGTCGGCCGCGACATAGGGGGGGTTGCAGGCGATGAGATGGAAACGGTCCGAGGCCAGCGCGGCGCACCAGTCGCCGAGAACGGGATACACCTTGACCAGCCCCAGTCGCAGGGAATTGCGCCGGGCCACGGTCAGTGCGAGCGCCGAGCGGTCGACGGCGACCACCTGCCAGTCCGGCCGCTCATGGGCCAGGGCCAGGGCGATGGCGCCGGATCCCGTGCCCAGATCCGCTACCGTGGCCGGCGCTTGCGCGGGCAGAAGCTCGAGCGCAACGGCCACCAGGGTCTCGGTGTCCGGCCGGGGGATCAGCGTATCCGGCGTCACCTCCAGGTCCAGGGACCAGAACTCCCGGCGTCCGGTGAGATGGGCGACCGGCGTGCCGGTGGCGCGGCGTTCCACCAGCCCCAGGAACCGGCTCCCCTGTTCCGCGGACAGCTCCCGGTCCGGCCAGGTGTACAGGTAGCTGCGCGGCCGTTCCAGCACATGGGCCAGCAGCACCTCGGCATCCAGCCGCGGCGAATCCGATTCCGCGAGCGCCGCAGCGGCGTCCGCGAGGGCCTGCTGTATGGACGTCATGTGTGCTGATGACCCCCGCGTGTGCGAATGCCAACTTTCGAGAAGAGCCACGGAACCCACGGAACCCACGGAAGGAAAATCTCAGGGAAGCCGCCGCGGCTGCCTTGGCAGAGATTGCGTGCCGTCTAAGGTCTGCGAACGAACAATTCCATTTCCACCCTTTCCGTGTCCTGCCTAACGCTTTTGCCTTTGGTGGACAGCTGCCGAACCAAGCTTCTTATCAGGGAGAGCCACGGAACTCACGGAATCCACGGAAGGGGAAATTCGAGGGTAACCCCTGCGCCCTGCGCGACCGATGCTGCCCGCCGATCCCGCGTCCGCAACCGTTCGATTCTTCAATTCCGTGCTTTCCGTGGATTCCGTGGCGTTTTTGAATTTTTGGCCCGCACAGGCGGCCGCGGCGACGGTCAATGCTCGGTTGCTTCCAGGGCCGCCAGCTTGTCCGCCTGGTCTTCGCTCACCAGGGTGTCGACCACCATGTCCAGGTTGCCCTGCATCAGCTCTTCCAGCTTGTACAGGGTGAGGTTGATGCGATGGTCGGTAACCCGGCCCTGGGGAAAATTGTAG
This sequence comes from uncultured Gammaproteobacteria bacterium, assembly GCA_964571225.1. GTDB lineage: Bacteria > Pseudomonadota > Gammaproteobacteria > DATFLG01 > DATFLG01 > DATFML01. The sequence goes on along the minus strand of CAZNBB010000015.1, from coordinate 41,685 downwards.
GTGCGGATGCGTTCCGAGCGGTCGCCGCTGCCCACCAGTTGGCGGCGGGTCTGCGACTGCTCGGCGATCTGCCGGTCGCGCTCGACGGTCAGCAGCTTGGCGGCCAACAGGGACATCGCGCGGGCCCGGTTCTTGTGCTGGGAGCGCTCGTCCTGGCACTCCACCACGATGCCGCTGGGCAGGTGGGTGATGCGGATGGCCGAATCGGTCTTGTTCACGTGCTGGCCGCCGGCGCCGGAAGCGCGATAGGTGTCCACCTTGAGGTCGGCCGGATTGATGTCCACCGATTCCACCTCTTCGACCTCCGGCATCACCGCCACCGTCGCGGCCGATGTGTGGATACGACCCTGGGACTCGGTCTGGGGCACGCGCTGGACCCGGTGGGCGCCTGATTCGTACTTCAGGCGCGAGTACGCGCCCTGCCCCACGATGCGGGCGATGATCTCCTTGTAGCCGCCGTGCTCGCCCTCGCTTTCGCTGAGCACTTCCACGTTCCAGCCCCGCTGTTCGGCGTACCGCGAATACATGCGGAACAGGTCGCCTGCGAACAGGGCCGCTTCGTCGCCGCCGGTGCCGGCCCGGATCTCCAGAAAGATGTTGCTGCTGTCATGGGGATCCCTGGGCAGCAGCAGTTTCTGCAGTTCCGTATTCAAGATCTGCTGGCGGGCCTGGGCGGCTTCGCTTTCGTCGGCGGCCATGGCGCGCAGCTCGGCGTCGGGGTCCTGCAGCATCTCCCGGGCCGAGGCCAGGTCCTCGGTGGCCTGCCGATAGTCGCGGAAGGTCTTCACCACCGGTTCGAGCTGGGCGTACTCCATGGACAGGCGCCGGAACCGGTCCTGATTGGCGATCACGTCAGGCTCGGACAGCAGCACGCCCACTTCCTCGAAGCGTTCCACGAGGGCTTCCAGCTTGTGGGAAATCGAAGGCTTCACGTCGGGTCCAATGAGTTTCTAACGGGTGTGGGTCGCCGCGGGTCTATTCGCCGTGCTTGGGGCACAGCAGCTCGCGAGCGGCCTCCAGCAGGTCGGTGCGCCCTTCGTAGCCGGCCTGGCGCAGTTGCACGCTGGGGTGATGGATGAGCTTGTTGGTCAGGATATGGGCCAGGTACTCCAGCACCTCCCCGGGGTCCTTGCCCTGGGCGATCTGCTGGCGGGCCTTTTCCAGCACCTCGTCCCGCATGCCTTCGGCGCCTTCCCGGAAATGCCGGATGGTGCTGACGGCCACCAGCGAGCGCATCCAGCCCATGAAGTGGGCGGTCTGGGCCTCCACGATTTCCTCGGCCTGGCGCGCCGCCTCCTGGCGGGATTTGAGATTCTCCTGCACCACTTCCTTCAGATCGTCCACCGTGTACAGATACACATCGTCCAGGCCGTCCACCTCCGGCTCGATGTCCCTGGGCACGGCGATGTCCACCATGAACATGGGACGGTGCTTGCGCACCTTCAAGGCACGCTCCACCGCGCCCTTGCCCAGGATGGGCAGCTGGCTGGCGGTGGAGGAGATTATGATGTCGGCTTCGTGCAGATGGGCCGGCATGTCCGCCAGCGCAATCGCATAACCGTCGAACTGGGTCGCCAGGGCATGGGCCCGCTGGACCGTGCGATTGGCGACGATCATGCGCCCGAGTTTCTGCTCGTGCAGGTGGCGTGCGGTGAGCTCGATAGTCTCCCCGGCGCCCACCAGCAGGGCGGTCTGGTCTTCCAGATCGCCGAATATCTGTCTGGCGAGGCTCACCGCCGCGAACGCCACGGACACGGCGCTGACACCGATGGCGGTGTCGGTGCGGATCTGCTTGGCCACCGAGAAGGTGTACTGGAACAGCTTGCTCAGGCGCTGGTGCAGGGTACCGGCGGCGGTGGCGTCCTGATAGGCGTCCTTCATCTGGCCGAGGATCTGCGGCTCGCCCAGAATCATGGAATCGAGCCCGGAGGCGACCCGGAAGATATGCCGGACCGCCGCATCGTCCTGATGGATGTAAAGGAAGGCGTCCAGGTCCGCCGACGAGAGCTGGTGATGCTGGGCCAGCCACTCGCTGACCGCGGCGCTCTCGGTGCCGTTGACGGCACAGTACACTTCCGTGCGGTTGCAGGTGGACAGGATCGCCCCTTCCTCGACGCCCGGCAATGCGGCCAGCTCGCGCAGCGCCTCGGGCAGGCGTTGCGGGTCGAAGACGACGCGTTCGCGCAGCTCCAGGGGGGCTGTGCGATGGCTGAGACCGACGGCAATCAGGGGCATGTGTGGGTGTCGGGACGGGTCAAAATACGAGCAACTGGAAATTCTGCGGTATGGGTCTGGCGATTACAAGCTGTTCGCGCCTTGGGGCTGCCCCCCGCCGGCCCGCAACAATCCGTTCTGTACCTACGGGAACCTGTTAGAATACGAGGCTATGGCCAAATCACTGCATCGACCTGTCGCTCGCTCGCGGCGTGTGATGTTGCCGCTGCTGGCGGCCGCGGCGATGTCCGCCTGCACCACGCTGTCCACCCGGCCGGCGACCTCCGCCACCGGCTCAGAGACCCCCAACGGCGCCGTTATCGTCAAGCCCCAGCCCCTCACGCCTGCCGAGACCCGCGAATCCGATCTGATGTACGACATTCTGGCCGGCGAAATGGCCGGACAGAGCGGTGACCTGAGTCTGGCCGCCAAGTCGTACCTGAAGGCGGCTCGCCTGAGCGACGATCCGGAGGTCGCCGAGCGGGGCCTGCGCATCGCGTTGTTCGCCAAGAACGAGGCGGCCGCCCTGGAACTGGCTCGGCGCTGGGTCAAATTGGCGCCGGACAACGCCCAGGCCCACGAGGCGCTGGCAGTGCTGGATCTGCGGGCCGGCGAGACTTACCAGGCGGGCCTGCAGCTGGTTCGCTTCGTGGCCAAGGCGTCGGACAAGGCCGCCGCTTTCGAGGCGGTGACCCAGTTGCTGGCTCACGAGCCCGATCGCCAGGCGGCCCTGGACGTGATGAAAGCCCTGGCCGAGGCCAACCCGAAAGTGCCCGAGGCGCACCTGGCCTATGCCCGGCTGGCTTTGCACGCAGGCCAACGTCGACTGAGTCTGACCCAGGTGGAGCGTGCCATCGCCCTGCGGCCCAACTGGACGGATGCGGAAATCCTGCGCGCCCAGGTGCGCAGCGACATGGGTGAACTGGACGTGGCTGCCCGCGAACTGGGTGCCGCGGTCAAGCGTCGACCCAAGGATCTGGACCTGCGGCTGGCCTACGCGCGGGTGCTGGTGCGGGCGGGGGACCTCAAGCACGCCCAGCGGGAGTTCGAAGTGCTGGCCAGGCTGGCGCCCGGCAACGCCGATGTGCAGTACTCCCTGGGTCTGCTGGCTCTGGAAGCACGGCGGCTGGATGCGGCGCGCCGCTATTTCCGCAAGGTGCTGGATCTGGGTGAGCGCCAGGACGAAGCCCGCTACTACCTGGGGCGTATCGCCGAGGAGCAGCACAAGCCGAAGACCGCCAGGGACTGGTATTCCCGGGTCAACGAGGGTGAATACTGGCTCGACGCCCAGGTGCGGGTGGCCCAGATCACTGCCCGCGAGGGCAAGGTGGCCGAAGCCCGTCAGCAGTTGGCGGCCCTGCGCAGGGACAACCCCCAGGCCGCCGTGCAGCTGTATGCGGTGGAAGGCGAGATACTGAGCCAGGTGGGTCGCAACCAGCAGGCGCTGGAAGTGTACAGCGAGGCACTGAAAGACCATCCCGGCGATACCGACCTGCTCTATGGCCGGTCGCTGGTGGCGGAGAAACTCGGCAAGCTGAAGCAGGCCGAGGACGATCTGCGCGCCATCATCAAGCAACAGCCCGACAACGCGGTGGCCCTCAATGCCCTGGGCTACACGTTGGCGGATCGCACGACGCGCTATGTCGAAGCGCTCGTCTACATAAAGAAAGCGGTCAAGCTCAGGCCCAACGACCCGGCGGTGATCGACAGCCTGGGGTGGGTGCAGTACCGGCTGGGCAACACGGCCGAAGCCCTGCGGGCGCTGCGCCGCGCCTATAAAATGAGCGGCGATGCGGAGATTGCCGCACACCTGGGCGAGGTGCTGTGGACGGCGGGACACCGCGACGAGGCCCGCGCGGTGTGGCGCAAGGCCCTCAAGGCCCATCCCGACAGCGCCGCGCTGAAGCGGGTGATCGACCGCTTCAAGCCGTGAAACGCCTGCTCCTGGTCGTCTGCCTGCTGACACTGGCGGGCTGTGTCACCGTTCCCCCGGCGCCGCCGCTGCCCGCCGGCACCCCTTCGAACAGCTGGATTCTGGCCGGACGCATTGCGGTGCGGGCCGGCGATCAGGGCTGGCATGCCGGTCTGTTGTGGCGCGAGCGCGCCGATCACTACGACCTGCGCCTGGAAGGCCCCCTGGGCCAGGGGGCGGCGGAACTCGCCGGCCGCCCGGGTCAGGTGACCCTGCGTACCGCCAACGGTGAACGCTATCAGGCCACCAGCCCGGAGCAACTGCTGGCGCGGGTGATGGGTGTGCGCATGCCCGTATCCGGTCTGCGATACTGGGTGCGGGGCCGTCCCGCTCCAGGTCCGGTGACCGGGGAGCAGCGCGACAAGGCGGGTCACCTCACCGTGTTGATTCAGGACGGCTGGGTGATTCACTACGATGGCTACTCCCAGGTCCAGGGCCGTGCGCTGCCCGCGCGGATGCGCCTTGCCAATGGTGACGTGCATCTGCGCCTGATCGTGGATCGTTGGGAGAACGGCGCCGGCGCCACGCCGCCGGCCGGGAGCAGCTGACGTCAATGGCAGTCGCGTCCGCTGCAAGTGTTTCTGATCGGAACCGGAGCTGGCCGGCGCCCGCCAAGCTCAATCTTTGCCTGCATATCACCGGCCGTCGTTCCGACGGCTACCATGAGCTGCAGACTGTGTTCCAGTTTCTCGATTTCGGGGACGAGCTGCGTTTTGCCGTCAGTGAGCACGGTCCCGTGCGGCGGCTGCGGGAGCTGGCCGGGGTGCCCGAGGATGCCGACCTGACCGTGCGTGCCGCCCGCCTCCTGAAGGACGCCGGCGCCACTCCCATGGGGGTGGACATCGACCTGCACAAGCGCCTGCCCGCCGGCGGCGGGCTGGGCGGCGGCAGTTCCGATGCGGCCACCACGCTGGTGGCGCTCAATCGGCTGTGGGGTTTGGGTTTGTCCGTGGACCGGCTTGCGCAGTTGGGCCTGTCCCTGGGTGCGGACGTGCCGGTGTTCGTACGGGGTGCGGCGGCATGGGCGGAAGGGGTGGGGGAGTGCCTGACCCCCGTGACCCTGCCCGAGGACTGGTTCGTGGTGATCGTGCCCCCGGTAACGGTATCTACGGCCGGCGTTTTTTCGGACCCGGAATTGACACGTGACAGCCCCCCTATCACAATATCGGACTTCTTTGCCGACGGCGGCCGCAACGACTGCGAAGCGGTGGTGAGGCGGCGCCATCCCGAAGTGGCGCGGGCGCTGGACTGGTTGGGCCGCCGGGCGCCTGCGCGGCTGACCGGAACCGGCGGCTGCGTATTCGCCGCTTTTGGGGAACGGGCCGACGCCCAGGCGGTCTTGGAGCAGCTGCCCGCCGGCTGGACGGCTTTCGTGGCCCAGGGCCGCAACCGCTCGCCGCTGATGGACAGATTGGCGTCCGAGTGACGGCCGGCAGCGCGGCACCTGCCGTCCCTCGGCGATAGCCTTTGGGGCGTAGCCAAGCGGTAAGGCACTGGGTTTTGATCCCAGCATTCCCAGGTTCGAATCCTGGCGCCCCAGCCATTCGCGCTCAAGGCCCGTAACAGCCAGGTAGCCTTGGGTACTGCAACCCCGTTGGCCACGGGGGAGATTGAGCCCTGAAAGCGGATCTGAAAGCGATGGAAAGAGGACCGGCCGTTCCCGACCCAGACAGTCGGATGATGGTCTTCACCGGCAACGCCAACCCGCAGCTGGCCCAGGATATCGCCAACTTCCTGAAGCTGCCGCTCGGGAAGGCGATCGTCGGTCAGTTCAGCGACGGCGAGGTGATGGTGGAGATCATGGAGAACGTCCGCGGCAAGGACGTTTTCGTCGTGCAGCCCACCTGCTCGCCCACCGCGGACAACCTGATGGAGCTGCTGGTGATGATCGACGCCATCCGGCGTTCCTCATGCCGGCGCATCACGGCGGTGATTCCGTATTTCGGCTATGCCCGCCAGGACCGGCGGCCGCGCTCGGCGCGGGTGCCCATCACCGCCAAGGTGGCGGCGGACATGATCGAAAAAGTCGGCGCCGACCGGCTGCTGACCGTGGATCTGCACGCCGACCAGATCCAGGGTTTCTTTGATGTTCCGGTGGACAACGTGTATGCCTCGCCGATCCTGTTGGGCGATATCTGGCGGCGCAAGTACCCCAAACTGATGGTGGTGTCCCCGGACGTGGGCGGTGTAGTGCGGGCCCGGGCGTTGGCCAAGCGCCTCGATGACGCTGATCTGGCCATCATCGACAAGCGCCGTCCGCGGGCCAACGTGGCCCAGGTCATGCACATCATCGGCGAGGTGGAAGGTCGCACCTGCCTGCTGGTGGACGACCTGGTGGATACGGCCGGCACTCTGTGCCAGGCGGCCGCAGCCCTGAAGGAGCACGGTGCGGCGCGGGTCATGGCCTACTGCACCCACGCGGTGCTTTCCGGCCCGGCGATCAGCAATATCGAGGCGTCGCAGCTCGACGAGCTGGTGGTGACCGACACCATACCGCTGGGGCCACAGGGGCGGGCCTGCTCGCGCATCCGCCAGCTCAGCATCGCCGAGATGCTGGCCGAGACCATACGGCGAATCAGCACGGAGGAGTCCGTCAGCTCGCTGTTCATCGATTGATTGCCGGCCGGCGCAAGCTGTCCGGCGCAGCGTCGTCCCTGGTCGCGGGGACGGCACAACCGGCCGCCCGATGGCGGCCTTCGAGGAGAGAAGACCATGAGTGCTGTGAGTTTCGATCTGGTTGCGGAACCGCGCAACGACAAGGGGAAGGGTGCGAGCCGCCGCCTGCGTCGTGCGGGCCGGGTTCCGGCCATCCTTTACGGGGGCGACCAGGAGCCCCAGTCGCTGTCGCTTGATCACAATCTGCTGCTGCAGCAGCTCGATCACGAGGCGTTTTATTCCCACATCCTGAACGTGCAGGTGGGCGGTAAGACCCAAAGGGCCGTGCTGCGCGATCTGCAGCGTCATTCCACCAAGCCCACGGTCGTCATGCACGTGGACCTGCAGCGGGTCAGCGAGACCGAGGCGATTCACGTCCATGTGCCCCTGCACTTCATGGGCGAGGATGTGGCGCCGGGCGTCAAGCAGGCCGGCGGCATGGTCAGCCACGAGGCTGTGGAAGTGGAGGTGAGCTGTCTGCCCAAGGACCTGCCCGAGTACATCGAGGTGGACGTCTCCAACATGAACGCGGGCGACTCCCTGCACCTGTCCGACCTGAAGGTGCCTGCGGGCGTTACGCTGGTGGAACTGGCCCGCGGTGCGGAGCACGATCTGCCGGTGGTTTCCGTCCAGCTGCGTCGGGGCGCCGTCGAAGAAGGCGCCGAGGGCGAAGCCGGCGAGGGTGGCGAGGAATCCGCTGCTTCTTGACCGGGATTGCGGCTGATTCGGTCCGATGACGGCCATTGCGCTCATCGTCGGGCTGGGCAACCCCGGTCCCGAATACCAGTTGACCCGGCATAACGCCGGGTTCTGGTTCGTGGACGAGCTGGCGGTCCGCGAAGGCGGCGCCTGGAAGCGCGAAGCGCGCTTCCAGGGCGAGCTCGCCCGCTGCCGGCTGGACGGCCATGATGTGCGGCTGTTCAAGCCGGGCACCTACATGAACCTCAGCGGCCAGGCGGTGGTTGCCCTGGCCGGTTTTTTCCGCATTGCTCCCGAACAGATACTGGTGGTCCATGACGACCTGGACCTGCCGCCCGGCACCGTGCGCCTCAAACGCGGCGGCGGCCATGGTGGCCACAACGGACTGCGCGATCTCATCGGACGCCTGGGCAGCAAGGATTTCCTGCGTCTGCGGCTGGGTATCGGTCATCCCGGCCACCGCGAGGGTGTGGTGAACTACGTGCTGCAGCGTCCGTCCCGGGACGACGTCGATGCCATCGAATCCGCAATCGTGGAGGGCATCGAGGCGCTGCCGCTGGTGCTGGGCGGCGAACTGGAGCGGGCCATGCACCGCCTGCACAGCCGGTGACAGCCTGCATGAGTACAGGGTGTCGGCAAGTACCCTCAGCCTCTCTATCCGATAATTAGCGGCCGCCCGGCGGCCTTTTCACGGACGCGAGCTTCCTATGGGCTTTAAATGTGGCATCGTCGGACTTCCCAATGTCGGCAAGTCCACCCTGTTCAACGCACTCACCCGGGCCGGCATCCAGGCGGAGAACTACCCGTTCTGCACCATCGAGCCCAACGTGGGGGTGGTGCCGGTGCCGGACCCGCGGCTGGACAAGCTTGCCGACATCGTCAAGCCCCAGAAGGTGCTGCCCACCACCATGGAGTTCGTGGATATCGCCGGTCTGGTGGCCGGTGCATCCAAGGGCGAGGGTCTGGGTAACCAGTTTCTGGCCAACATCCGCGAGACCGACGCCATCGCCCATGTGGTGCGCTGCTTCGAGGACGGCAACGTGGTGCATGTGGCCGGGCAGGTGGATCCGCGGTCCGATATCGAGGTGATCAACACCGAGCTGGCACTTGCCGATCTGGAATCGGTGGACAAGGCCCTGCAGCGCGCCATGCGCAATGCCAAGTCCGGCGACAAGGCCGCCATCGCCCGCCAGCATGTGCTGGAGCGGGTCAGGGATCACCTGGATGGCGGCGCGCCGGTGCGGTCGCTGGGCCTGACGGACGACGAGTCACTGCTGGTGCGCGACCTGTTTCTGCTCACCTCCAAACCGACCCTGTACATTGCCAACGTGGCCGAGGACGGCTTCGAGAACAATCCTTACCTGGACCAGGTCCGTGAGGTGGCGGCGACCGAGGGCGCGGAAGCGGTGGCCGTATGCGCGTCCATCGAGGCCGAGTTGGTGGACCTGGACGATGCCGACCGGGCCGAATTCATGCAGGAAATGGGACTGGAGGAACCGGGCCTGAACCGGGTCATCCGTGCCGGCTACAAACTGCTGGGCCTGGAGACCTACTTCACCGCAGGCCCCAAGGAAGTGCGCGCCTGGACCATTCCCATCGGCGCCACCGCCCCCAAGGCTGCCGCCGTCATCCACACGGATTTCGAACGCGGCTTCATCCGCGCCGAGGTCATCGCCTACGACGACTTCGTGAAATACGGCGGCGAGCACGGCGCCAAGGAAGCCGGCAAGCTGCGCCTGGAGGGCAAGGAGTACATGGTGAAGGACGGCGACGTCATGCATTTCCGCTTCAACGTCTGAAGCGTAGGGACTGTCCGACACGGTCCGCCACCATTCAGTAACACCGATAAGCACCCCGTACAGCCAACGGCTTGCGGGGTTCGTGCTTCCCTGAAGAGATCCAATGCACAGCGGGATGTCCGGGTTCCAGGCAGCGGATACGGTGCCTAGTGGCTACAAACGTTTGGCAATACCGAGCATTATGGTGTTCCACTGCGTCGTGCTGCCGGGCTCGGACATGCCGTAGACAACAGGCGACTGTCCGTAGCCGAACTGAGTCAGGTCGTAGTCGAGGTAGAGCGAGAAGGTGTGGTGAGGTACGAGCCAGGTCAGACGGGCGTTGTACTGGCGCCAGTGCTCGTTACCCAGATGGAAGGTCAGAACACCTCCGCCGGATGGAGTAAGGTCTGCCTCCAGCGACGGTCCGTTGGATCGCCCGGCAAGAAACCCCGTCGAGAAGACCAGGTCACCGGGAAACTGCACGGCGGCGGTCAGTCCGCCACCGTAGTACCCGTTGCTGTAGGATTCATGGTAACTACCTATGCCGGTCAACTGCCGGTTCCAGTGGTTGTAGCCGGCAACGACAGTGGGCAGCAGAGCCAGATCGCGAACCGGCGAGAAACCCTCCCGGAACGCCAACTGGAGGTCGACGATGCTGTTCCTGGTCGTCCCCGTCGTGGGGATATAGGTAACCGTGCCGTTCTGGTTTATCTGTTGGAGACCCCCGATGTACTGATCGGAGCCTTTCGTGACCTGAAGGCTGAGGTTGGCTCCGAAATGTGGGCCCTGTCCCCCGATCGCCAGGCCGCTGGCATACAATCTGCCGTGTTCCGAATCGAAGACGACTCCGCCGGGCAGGTATTCGGTGTAGTGCTGAGAAAGGGCGCCAAGCGACAGTGAAACCTGCGACATGGCGGCCGCGATATTTGGCGGTACGGGAGCGAAGAAATCGCGCAACGCGTAAGCCTCTACGGGCGTTGCCGCAATGCAGCCCAGCAGGGCAGCGGAAAACAGCGATAGAAGCGCAGGTCTGGTGTTCATAGGGTTCCCTTTCTGCAGACGGTGCCTTTGTCCGCTGTGGCAGAGTGGTGCGACCCGAAGTCGTCTTATCAGGTCAACCGGGATGTCGGCAGGCGCGTTCTGAACTGAAACCGGTCACCATGCGGGAGTATTGCCGGGCAGCGTCGAAGCAGGGGTGCCACCACAAATCGGGGGTACGGCAGGGGGTGTATCGGAAAGCTCTAGTCAGAGGCTGTTTATAATTCGTTGACTATGCGTATCAAGTGACTTCATTTGCGCTTCAACGTTTGACCGCACACCCCCGTGCGAGAGAGCGAGGGACCATGTGCGGGCGGTAGGCAACGTTGCCGGGGCGCATTTGCAGGGGCGCCGGTTCCCGCGTTCAAGTGCTGAATCTGTGCAGGAAATCGGGCGCCGGTCGAGGCGTCGACGTGACTCGATGCCGGCACAGCCGTGTACTAAGCGTACCTGCGTTGCATGCCGAACTGCGGCGCTGGAGCCTGGCGATCTATCTGATCGGCTATAACCTCGATGCTCTGTCCGGAGCAGTCGATAGAGCAATCCGCAAGGCGCGTAAATAAACCATCAAGCTCGTAGTACCTCTGCAAGACATATCGCCGCCCGGCCGGGGAACGGGGTTCGCCAGTCGCGGTCGGTCTCAGCAGCCGCGTTCTCAACTGGGACTTCGAAGCCCGCAGGTACATAAAACACCACGCCTGCAGCTGTTCGCGATACTTTTCGCCTTGTTTTGCCCACGTCAATGCACGCAGCATCTTTTCGTGGGTACTCAGCGCGACGATCCGGTCCGTCGCAAGGCGTCGACCCAGCCAGTCGAGCGTCGCATCAAGCGAGGTCGAGTCCGGATCAGAGAACTCGCAATCCATGTCGGCTGAGTCAGCGATACCGAGGGTTCTCAGGCACGACGACTTGCCAACCCCTGAGTGACCTATCAAGACCAGTGGTCGAAAACCCTCTAGCACGATTTTCTCCGTTGAGTTTATCCGGGCGACGAGCTTTTGATCCCGGATTTGCCACGAAGTTCACGCTTGTTTTCCCTCCGGCCGCGCTTGATGGTGCCGGGCAGCGCGCATTGAAGGCACATCCGCCTCTGTTCCGGTCAGTCCCGGTCTTCCAATACGCAGCTGCGGGTACTCCGCTGCCACAGACTGAAGTTCTCACAACCTTGACCGTGGTGGGATTGCCCGCTTTACGCCACCGGAACAATTGTCCGGTTCCGACGTCTTCAATTATTGGCAACAACACCATTATCAAGAGGACGGAGACAAGACCAATGAACAAGTCGCTAAAACGGGCTGCTCGCGGCCTGACCGGGTGTACCATTGCGGGAGCGATTCTTCTGGCGCCTGTCGGACCCGCCAACGCCAGCGAATTCCACGGCGCGGTCGCCACCAAATCCCATTATGGCGCCATCTTTCAGATTGACGCCGGCGGCAACAAGGCGATCAAGAAGACTCTGAACAACATCGAGAACCTGCTGCAGGACAAACGGCTAAAAGGCAAGGTCACCGTGGAGTTGATCGCCAACAGCAAAGGGTTCGACGTGTACGTCAAAGGCAACGGCTTCGAGAAAGAGTTGCGCCACCTGCAGAAGCAGGGCGTGATCCTGGCGCAGTGTTCCAACACGCTACGGGAACTGCATGTCGACCGTCACGACCTGTATCCGTTCATCCACGTGGTCCCGTCCGGTGTGGGTGAAATCACGATCCGGGAAGCCGAGGGCTGGGCTTACATCCACCCGTCCGCCCCCAACCCGGATCAGCTCTAACCGCGCCGGTCCGATAGGAGTCCCCGGGACGTGAAGCGCCACGTCCCGGGGAAGAGGTTTGCGCGCGGATCATTCGACCGCTTTCCATTCGTCCGGCAAGAGCACAGGGAGGCGAGAGTGGCCTCTTAAATCGGCGTCAGACCTTGTCTGCGTATCGGACGGCGCATGAGTTCATCCCATGGGGGCGGTTTGCGCTGGATCATCATAGCGGCCATGTCCTGGGCCATGGGTGTGCCGAACAGAAAACCCTGCACCGCATCGCAGCCGCGTTCGCGCAGAAAATCCAGTTGCCCGGGTGTCTCCGCCCCTTCGGCCACCACCTTGATGTTCAGGCTGTGGGACATGGCTATCATGGCCGACACCAGCGCGGCGTCGTCGCGGCTGTCCGGCAGATTGCGGATGAACTCCCGGTCGATCTTGAGAATATCCGCCGGGAACCGCTTCAGGTAGCCGAAGGAGGAGTAGCCGGTGCCGAAATCGTCGATGGCGATACGCACGCCGAGGCGGCGCAACTCCTGAAGGCTGTCGCCGATCACTGCCTGATTTTCCATCAGGGTGTTTTCGGTGATCTCCACCACCAGTTGGCTGGGTGCGATGCAGCCAAGGCTCAGGGTCTCGGAAACGAGTTCCAGGATTCCCTTGCCGGTGAAACAGCGCGGCGAGAAGTTGACCGCCACGCTCAAGGTGTCCACGCCGGCGGCGCGCAATGCGCCGCTGTGGGTGCATGCTTCCTGCAGTATCCAGCGGGTGACCGGCACGATCAGGCCGCTTTCCTCCAGTACGGGAATGAACTCGTCCGGCTCCAGCACGCCCTTGTCCGGATGGTTCCATCGCACCAGCGCCTCGACGCCCTGAACCTGGCCATCGCTAAGAGCGATCACGGGCTGGTAGTAGAGAATGAACTCGCGGCGATCCATGGCGCGCCGAAGTTCGCTTTCCAGGTTCATGCGTGCCGTGATGCGGCTCGTCATGTCTCTTGAGTAGAACACATATCGATTGCGTCCCAGTTCCTTGGCGCGATACATGGCGGTGTCCGCCGCCTTGATGAGCTGGTCGATGTCCGACTCGTCCGTCGGATACAGGACGATGCCGATGGAGGCGCCCACGAACAGCTCGGTGCCGTTCAGTGCAAAGGGCCTCTTCAGGGCGGCCAATATCTTCTCCGCCACCATCGCCACTTGTTCTACGTGATGGACCTCGTCGAGGATGATGGCAAACTCGTCGCCGCCTACATGGGCCACCGTATCGGATTCCCGCACGCTTTCTTGCAGGCTCCTGGCCACTTCCTCCAACAGGCGGTCTCCTGCCTCGTGGCCCAGGCTGTCATTGACGTTCTTGAAGTGGTCCAGATCCAGGAACAGCAGGGCGATGAGGTGCCCGGCGCGGTGGGCGTGAGCGGCGGCGCGGCTGAGTCGGTCGCGGAACAGGTTGCGGTTGGGCAGGTCGGTCAGCGGGTTGTGAAACGCCAGATGGTAGAGGCGCTCCTGAGCCAGCATCTGTTCCGTGATGTCCTTGCCGGTGGAGACGTAGTGGGTAGTGCGCCCGTGGCGGTCTTTCAGCGGCGTGATGGTCTTCTGCTCGTAGTACAGCGTCCCGTCCTTGGTGCGGTTGGTAACCACGTCCTGGTAGGACTCGCCGGCCGCAATGGTCTTCCACATGCGCTGGTAGAAGGCGCGGTCGTGCTCCCCGGATTTGAGCAGGCGCGGATCTCTGCCGACGGCTTCGTCCGCGCCGTAGCCGGTAATCCGCTCGAAGCTGGGATTGATGTATTCGATCACGCCGCGGCGGTCCGTGATGTACACGATGTCGCTGGTCTGTTCCACCACGCTGGACAGCCGGGTGATCAGGTTGCGGGAGCGTTCTCCTGCGGATCGCAGACGTGCGATCTGCGTACTGGCGACGGCCCACAGACCCATAAGAACCAGATACAGCACCAGGCCGGTTTCCGCCCGGCGACGGCTGGCGCTGGCGAAGGCGCTGGAATCGAGGAAAGAAATCACCTTCCAGAATTTCTGCTCGGCGGGGCCCGCCACGTCGTGCCCGCCGGTGCCCTCCAGATAGGCGGCGACTTCCTGCAGCGGATAGATGGTTACGAAGGTGAACAGGCCGAGGCTTTCGAGAAGCTGGCCCGAATCCCCGGCGCTAATGTCGGTCCACACGCGGGGGTACATATCCGGAAAACGCCTTCCGTCCGAGAACATGAAACCCCATTCCAGGCCGGGATCAGGTCCGAAGAGCCAGTAGCCGCGGTTGTCGACGAGCATACCGGTGCCGAGGCCGACGTCCATACTGGAACGCAGGTTGTCGATCAGTCGGGCACCCAGGTAGTTGAGCACCAGCACGCCCTGTTTGCGGCCCTGGTCGTCCATCACCGGGGTGGCGAAGCGAATCATGGGCTTGTAGGGCGTTTCGATACCCCCGTGCTCCACGTTCAGATCGAGGGCGGAAACGTAGATGCCACCGCGGGATAACTTGAGGGCATCGCGAAAATAATAGCGGCCGGACTTGTCCTGCAACCGCACCTCCGGAACGGCAGCCGGTTTGCCTCTGTTCCAGTCCACACGTACCACTTCCTGGCCACTGGCATCCAGATAGCGCACCTGATCGTAGACGCGCTTATTGCGGGCAAAACCGATGAAGTCCCGGGCCACGACGGCACGCAGTTCCGGATCGCCGGGGCGGCTGGCCAGTGCACGCAGGTCGTGACCCTCGGCCAGCACCTGCAGGTCGGAGACCACGGCGTCGAAGTCCCGGCTGACCGAACGCCTGGCGTGATCCACGGACGTCTGGGCCTGCAGCAATGCCTTCTCGCGCTCGCTTGCGAAGTCCTGATAGTGGAAGGTGGCGAAAGCAATGCCCAGGATGGCAGCCACCGGCAGGAAAAAAGTTGTGAATTGGCGCCAGAACCCGGCGCTGGTGCCCACGAACGACAGGGACATCGACCTGCTGCTCCGATTTGCGATCGTCGAGGTTGACGCTTTCTTCACGCAAGCAGTATATCCGCTCCCCGGGCGAAAAGGCACAACCGTATTGCGGGCAGTCCGGTCCGCTACCGCCGTCGGGCGCCTTGACAGGGGCTGCCCGGCGCCTCAAAATTTGCGGCTTGCCATACGCGGCACCCCTTCGCGGCTACGTAGCTCAGCTGGTTAGAGCGCGGCACTCATAATGCTGAGGTCGGTGGTTCAAGTCCACCCGTAGCCACCATTTTCCCCCCTATGTTCAGCTAGTTATTCATCTATCGGCGCCGCGCCGGCGCCTTCTTCCGTGCTGTCGCGTGACGACGATGCCGGCTCCCGCCAGGTGCGCCCCGGGCAGCACGCTGCCGGAGCAACCGGCGGTCGTGCTGGAGTGTCGGCGCTTGTCTTCTCGGACAGGTTCCTTAGGCTCTGGTGGTCAGAGCGCATGTTGCCGGACTTGCTTCCACTGTCCGGGCGCTGTCCGCGGGCCGACTCGTCGCCGGACTCGGCCTCCAACAATGATCGGCTGCCCGATGCCGACAGCCCCCGACCGAGAACCCGGGAGATGCGATGAACCGCCCACGCCGCGTTGCCACCCTGATCTTCCTGCTCGGCGCTGCGCTGCACTGGGGTACGGCCGGTGCGGCGACCGTGTCCATCTCCTGCGGCGCGGTGGGCATCGAACTGCAGCTGTGCAAGAGCGGCGCCCAGGCGTGGGCCAGGAAGACGGGCAATACCGTGCACGTGGTGTCCACGCCCAACTCCAGCAACGACAGGCTGGCGCTCTACCAGCAACTGCTGGCGGCCGGCTCCGGCTCCATCGACGTGTTCCAGATCGACGTGATCTGGCCGGGCATCCTGAAGAACGACTTCGTCAACCTCAGACCCTATCTCAAGCCATCGAGGCTGGCCGCCCAGTTCCCGGAGCTCATCAAGAACGATACCGTCGATGGCAAGCTGGTGGCGCTGCCCTGGTATATCGACGCCGGGCTGCTGTACTACCGAAAGGACCTGCTGGACAAATACCACCGGCCGGTTCCCACCACCTGGAACCAGTTGGCGGCGACGGCCAGGTACATTCAGGACCGGGAACGGGCGGCGGGGCACCGGCGCATGTGGGGATTCGTGTGGCAGGGCCGGGCCTACGAGGGGTTGACCTGCGACGCTCTGGAGTGGGTGGACAGCTACGGCGGCGGCACCATCGTCAACGACCGGGGCAAGGTCACCATCGACAATCCCAACGCCGTCAAGGCCATCCAGATGGCTGCCGGTTGGGTCGGCAACATCACCCCTACGGGCGTACTCAACTATGCCGAGGAGCAGTCCCGGGCCGTGTTCCAGTCGGGCGACGCGGTGTTCATGCGCAACTGGCCCTATGCCTGGAAGCTGGCCAACAGCAAGGGCAGTCCTGTGCGGGGCAAAGTGGGAATCGCGCCGCTGCCCATGGGCGGAGCGCACGGCAGGCATGTCGCCACCCTGGGCGGCTGGCAGCTGGCGGTCTCCAAATATTCGAAGGTGAAGAAGCAGGCCATATCGCTGGTCAAATACCTCACCAGCGAACAGGAGCAGAAGCGACGTGCCATCCAAGGCGGCTACAATCCCACCTATCCCGCGCTCTACAAGGACAAGGACGTGCTCGCAGCGAATCCCTACTATGGCGCACTGTATCACACCCTGGTGCATGCGGTGGCGCGCCCGTCGCGCGTGACGGGTACCCGCTACAACCAGGTCTCCAGCGAATTCTGGAATGCCGTCCATTCCACACTGGCCCACGAGGGTGACGCCAGGACCAATCTTTCGGAACTGGCGCGCCAGCTCAACAGGCTCAGCGGCGATGGTCGTCATTGGTAGCGCCATACATGCGGTCGGTCGATAAGGAATCCCCGGACAGCGTTATTATCCCGGCTCCCGAGCCGCCGCAGAACGATGGGGATTGTCGGGGTTCGACGTTGACCCGCCAGCGTCGGCGGGCGGCCTACCTGTTCATTGCACCCATGCTCATCGTGCTGGCCCTGGTCGCCGGCTACCCGCTGCTGCGGACGATGTTCTTCGCGCTGACCGACGCCCGCCTGTCGAACCTCAGCACCTATCATTTCGTAGGTCTGGCGAACTTCACGGAACTGGTGCGCGACCCGGTCTGGTGGCAGGCGGTGTGGAACACGGTGGTGTTCTCGGTGGTCTCCGTAGCGCTGGAAACGGTGCTGGGTGTGGCCATCGCGCTCACGCTCAATGCCCATATGCCGGGGCGCGGGCTGCTGCGGGCGGCGGTGCTGATTCCCTGGGCGATTCCCACCGTGGTGTCGGCCAAGATGTGGGGCTGGATGTACAACGACATGTACGGGGTCATCAACGCCATCTTCATGGCCGTCGGCCTGATCAGTCATCCCTTGGCATGGACCGCGAATCCTCACCTGGCCCTCGGTGCCGTGATTGCCGTGGACGTCTGGAAGACCACGCCCTTCGTTGCGCTGCTCGCGCTGGCGGCGCTGCAGTTGCTGCCCACGGAGATCTACGAGGCAGCCAAAGTGGACGGCATCCATCCGGTCAAGGTCTTCTTCAAGGTGACCCTGCCGCTGATTGCGCCCGCGCTCATGGTCGCCGTCATATTCCGTCTGCTGGACGCTCTGAGGATTTTCGACCTTATCTACGTACTGACCTCCAACAGCCGCGGTACCATGTCCATGTCGGTGTATGCCCGCCAGCAGCTGGTGGACTTCCAGAATGTGGGCTACGGCTCGGCAGCGGCGACGCTGCTGTTCCTGATCATCGCCGTGATCACGGTGGTGTTCATCACCGTCGGCCGGGTGAGGTTCGACAAGTAGGATGAACATGAAACTGCACACCAGGCGGGCGGCGGGGCGCATGGCCTTCTACCTGCTGGTGGCAGTGATCGCCTTCTATACGGTGTTTCCCTTCTACTGGGCAGTGGTTTCTTCGTTGAAGACCGGCAGCGCGTTGTTCAACACAAATTTCCTGCCGGTCCATCCGGCCTGGAAGAACTACGTCGCCGTGTTCACCCAGCAGCCGTTCGGGCGCAACATCCTCAACTCGGTCATCGTCGCATCTTCGACGGTGGCGATATCGCTGGCTCTTGCGGTGACGGCATCCTATGCCCTGGGCCGCATACGGTTCCGCGGGCGCTCCACGCTGCTGCTGGTGATCCTGGCGGTTTCCATGTTTCCGCAGGTGGCGGTGCTGTCGGGTATGTTCCAGCTCATCCGTGCTCTCGGGCTGTACAACAACCTGCTGGGACTGATCCTGTCCTACATGATCATGACGCTGCCTTTCACGGTCTGGGTGCTGACCACGTTCATGCGGGAGCTTCCCAGGGAGCTGGAAGAGGCGGCCATGGTGGACGGCGCATCGCCGTGGCAGATCGTCACGCGGGTGTTTCTGCCGCTGATGGGTCCGGCCATGGTGACTACCGGCCTGTTGGCCTTCATCGCCGCCTGGAACGAGTTCCTGTTTGCCCTGACGTTCACGCTGACCGACAACATGCGCACGGTGCCGGTGGCCATCGCCCTGATCAGCGGGGCAAGCAGCTTCGAGCTGCCCTGGGGGCGCATTATGGCCGCCAGTGTCATCGTCACCGTTCCGCTGATCGTGTTGGTCCTGATCTTCCAGCGCCGGATCGTCTCCGGGCTGACGGCCGGCGCCGTCAAGGGGTAACCGCGCAGGGGCGCAACAGGCAAGTCCACGGGAGCCGGTAAATGGCGGATGTCAGACTACGGCAAGTGCGCAAGTCCTTTGGCGGAACCGAGGTCATCGCAGGCATCGATCTGCACATACCCGACAACCGGTTCACGGTGTTCGTGGGACCCTCGGGCTGCGGCAAGTCGACGCTGCTGCGCCTGATAGCGGGGCTGGAAGATGTTTCGGCGGGCGAGGTCCTGATCGATGGAGAGGTGGTGAACGATCTGCCGCCGGCGCGGCGGGGCATCGCCATGGTGTTCCAGTCCTATGCCCTGTATCCCCATATGACCGTCTACGACAACATGGCGTTCGGCTTGAAGCTTGCCAAGCACAGACGGCAAAGCATTCAGGACAGGGTGCGCAGGGCGGCGGCCATTCTGCAGATCGAGCCGCTGCTGTCCCGCCGTCCCCGGGAGCTGTCCGGGGGCCAGCGTCAGCGCGTGGCCATCGGCCGGGCCATTGTGCGCGAACCCAGGGTGTTCCTGTTCGATGAGCCGCTTTCCAATCTGGATGCGGCGCTGCGGGTGCAGATGCGCATTGAGCTGGGGAAGCTCCAGAAGCAACTGCAGGGCACCATGGTGTACGTGACTCACGACCAGGTGGAAGCCATGACCCTGGGTCACCGGATCGTGGTCCTCAACGGCGGCGTTGTCGAACAGGTGGGCTCGCCCATGGAGTTGTATCACCGGCCCCGCAACCTGTTCGTGGCGGGTTTCATCGGCTCGCCGATGATGAACATTCTGGCGGCGACGTTGGTGTCTGCCGACCGGGACGGCGCGATGATCCAAGTGGCCGGCGGCCAGGGTCTGACCGTGCCGGTCGCCGCGCAACGGTTGTCGGCGGGCGCCGCTGTCACACTCGGTGTGCGCCCCGAGCACCTGAGTGAAGCGGCGGCGGGCGACATGCAGTTTGCCGGCGAGGTGCTGATGACCGAACGCCTGGGGGGTGAGACCTACCTTTACGTGCGCCTGGAAGACGGCCAGGAAATCACCGTCAAGGCTGCCGGCGATACCGGGACCGGCACGGGCGACCGGGTGCGCATCGGGGTGCAGGCGGCCCATTGTCACCTGTTCGACAGCGACGGTGCAGCACTGGAACGCATGGTTTCGCCGCCGGTCGGATAACCTGGACCGGCGGTGGTGCCCGGGTCACGGGCCGTGGGCGAGCAACAGCCGGTGCTCACCGGCGTCGTCCGTCCAGCCCGCCACTGCCACCCGCTGATCCGGATCCCAATGCCAGTCTCTCAGTGGCTCGCCGTCCAGTGTCAGTCTCTCGGGAGGCGCGGCGAGGTGGACCCGAACGGTCAAACGCCGAGACCGGGGACGGTAGGCGCCGCGGCGGGGTCCGATGACGACACGGGTTTCGGACCGATCCTGCGTCGCTTGAAACGGCGTCTCCGCCAGGGTGCCCTGCAGGTAGGCGTCGGACTGTCCGTCGTCCTCGATCAGTGTCCACTGGCTGTGTTCGGCGGGATACACGGCGACGGTCAGCTCCGTCAGCGGCGCCGCCGTCGACGAGCGGACGTTGCCCAGCGTGAGTATGGCGCCGGCTCTGGCGAACACCGGAATGGTTCCCAGGGGTGCGGGTTGGACATGGGACCCGCCGGCCAGTTCACGGCCGCTCCACAAATCGTACCAGCGGCCTTGAGGCAGCCTCACCAGGCGGTCCCTGGCGCCCGGCTCGCACACCGGCGCCACCAGCAGATGGGGGCCGACCATGATCTGGTCCTCCACGTGGTGGAGCGCCGGCTGGTCCGGAAACTCGTAGACCATCGGACGCCACAGGGGTGCCCCCGTCCTGTGAGCCAGGTGGGCGAGGGTATACAGGTAGGGCAGCAGACGGTAGCGCAGCTCGATGGCGCGCCGACTGACAACCTCCACGTCGGGGCCGAACTGCCACGGCTCCTGGGAACGGGTGCCCAGGGCGGTGTGGCAGCGCATGAAGGGATAGAACGTGCCCAACTCCATCCAGCGGGCGTACAGCTCGGGATGGGCGTTGTCGTAGAAGCCGCCGATGTCCACCCCTGCGTGGGGCATACCGGACAACCCCATGCCGGCCAGCTGGGGCACGCTCAGTTGCAGGTGTTCCCAACAGGAGCTGTTGTCGCCCATCCAGGTGACTGCATAGCGCTGGCTGCCTGTGAAGGCGCTGCGGGTCAGTACCCACGGCCGGGACCCGGGACGCAGGCGCTGCATTCCCTCCCAGGTGGCCCGGGCCATGAGGTGGCCGTAGAGATTGTGCACTTCGGCATGGTGGGTGCACTCGTCTCCCTCGCCCTGGAGCGCGTTCAGGGGAATCGGCGCCAGCCGCAGTCCGGCCTGTCCGAACGGGCGGTCGAAGATGGCCGGTTCGTTCATGTCCGTCCACAGCCCGTCCACGCCGGCATCGAGCAGCACCCGATGCTGCTCGCCCCACCAGCGTCGTACCGGCTCACGGGCGAAGTCGGGAAACAGAGCCTCGCCCGGCCAGCAGTAACCGACGAACAACTGGCCGTCGGCGCGCCGAATGAACATGTTGCGCTCGATGCCTTCCCGTGCCACCTGGTACCCGCCGCTGACATCGTGCTTGACGCCCGGGTCCACGATGCACACGGCTCGCACGCCCTGGGCGTGCAGCCTGTCCACCGTCCCACGGGGGCGGGCAAAGCGCATGGGGTCCCACGTGAAGTCGCGATAGCCGCGCATGTAATCGATGTCCAGGTGCACGGCGTCCAGAGGAATCTCCCGCTCCCGGAAGCCCGCGGCGACCGCCTCCACCTGGGCGCTGTCCGGGTAGCTCCAGCGGGACTGGTGGAAGCCCAGGGCCCACAGGGGCGGTACCGGGGGGCGGCCTGTCAGCCGGGTCAGCTGCTCCACCACGTCGGCCGGGGTTGGGCCGGCGAACAGGTAATAGTCCAGTTCGCCTCCCAAGGTGCAGAGGCGCAGTTCTTCCTCGTTGTCGGCTCCCAGGTCGAAGCGGCTGTACCAGGAAGAGTGGAGAAACAGTCCCCAGGCGAAGCCCGGGCGTACCGCCATCACGAACGGATGGGCCTGATAAAGATTGTCGTGGGCCTGGCTGTAACCCGGCGGAAGGATATCGGTGGTCCAGTTGGACAGCCGGCGGTAGCGGCGGTTGAGCCGTCCCGTGCGCTGCCCCAGCCCGTAATGGCTTTCCTCCGGGGCGATGTGCTTGACCAGTCCAAGGGCCGTTCGGGCCGCACCGACCGGCAGCGGATCCTCGGCACCGCCGGCGATTCCGATTTCGTCGCTCGTCACAATGCGCCATCTCGGTCCCGACATATCCTGGGCGAACGGGCGATCCTGTCCGCAACTGAACGTCATGGCGCCCGACACGGCGTCCATGCGGGCCTGCCATCTGTCGTTGCCGACCACGATGACGCCGGCGGATTGCCGGCCTGCCAGTGGCCCCGCGCCCACCACCGCGTCATTGTGGTCCGCCACCACGTCCCAGGACCGGCGTGCCGCAAACCGGCCGTTGGGGCTGAAGCGTACCCGGACGATGTCGTCGTCGACGGCGTCCACACGGGTCCTGCCGGCTTCATGGATAGCCTCGAAGCGTGCTCCGTCAACGGTCCACGTACTTACCTCGCCGCAACTTCTCCAGTGTTCGTCCATGGGCGGTCTCCACCAGCCAGTGCCGTTAGCTGTAGCACAAATGGTTGATGCCTGCCGTGCGCGCCGACGGCCGGGTGGGGCGGGTATCGCCGTCGCCGCAGGTCCTTGCCCGGAACGGCGCGGCGGTGCCAGGGGTGTCGTGGCTGCAGGGGTGGGCAAACGAGAAGTCATCTATGCGCCGGGTGGGGCGCATGGATGACGATGGAAAGGGGCTGGCCGGTCAGGGCCGGTGTGTCGGGGCCGCGTCCCTGCGGCCGGCGGGTTGTCAACGGTGCGTGAGGGTCGCCGGTGGCTTTTGCGGCTCAGCCTTCCTCACCGCACACGCCGGTGTCGAGCTGCACGCCGCCGGCGGCCATGCGCCGATAGGCCCACACCCCGAACAGAATACCCGACAGTGTCGCCAGGGCGGCCAGCTGGCCCTGGCCCAACTGAGCCAGTGCTACCGCGGGGCAGGCGCCGGTGATGGCCCAGCCCACGCCGAACACGATGCTGCCGGGAATGGTGCCCTTGTTGAACTTCTTCTTGGCCACCTTCTTGTTCCGGGTGAGTACCGCAAAACCCACTCCGTTGAGTACCAGCGCGCCCGCGAATACCAGCAGCAGCGTGAAACTCTGGAAGGTGAACATTTCGTGGACTTTGGTGAAATCGGTGAAACCGGTGGCCGTCAAGGTCACGCCCATCAGCAGGCCGAACAGCCCGAAGCCCAGATGGTGTTTAAGCGTGGCGCTCTTCACAGGGGCAGCCCTCCCAGCAGGTTCATCAGCAGCGACGCGACAATCGCCGTCCCGAAGGCGATGCCCATGGCCATCAGGCTGGCCGGAACCAGGCGCGAGCAGCCGCTCAGGCCATGCCCGGAGGTGCATCCGCCGGCCAACTGGGTGCCGAAGCCCACCAGCCCACCGCCGGCGAACAGGGCGATCCAGTTGCTCATCCCCGTCCCGAACAGTTGGGTGTGCAGGGTTCCCAAAGTGACCTGTGGGTGCACGCCGCCCATCACCAGTGCCGTCAGCAGGCCGCCTACGCCTATCATGGCAAGGAATGTGAAATGGGCGGTCCAGGGAATGCGCAGGGGCAGCCTGGCGAGTTCCTTCAACGCAGGCATTGGTCGTGCGCTTCCTGCGGAGGATCGGCGCGAGGCCAGCGCGTCCTGCACGACCTGTTCGCCGAAGTGGGCGACGGTCGCCTCCATGAGCGCGTCCTTGAGCAGTTCGGGGTTGTTGCGAAACGGTGCTTCGGCTTCCCCGAGCACCTTGTCGTTGCGCCACATTACAACCCGGGCCCAGCTGCCCGACACGCCCAGCGGTCGGTTGAACATCAGCCAGAACCCGATGGTGACAAGAGACAGGCCTACGGAGCCTGTCCACCAGGGCCAGATCGTCGTCATCATCTCCACCTCCCGCAAGGGATTTTTATTGTTACGGACTGCAGTCGTCTTGTGGTTTCGCCCGCATAGCGCGGCCGCTTGCTAGGCAGCTTTGTCCGGGCGCAGC
This sequence comes from uncultured Gammaproteobacteria bacterium, assembly GCA_964571225.1. GTDB lineage: Bacteria > Pseudomonadota > Gammaproteobacteria > DATFLG01 > DATFLG01 > DATFML01. Next base: position 17,807 of record CAZNBB010000015.1, on the reverse strand, counting down.
AGATCGGCGACTGAAGAGTGCTCGTTGCGAACCGCCAGGTCGTACGCCGTTTCGCCGTACAGATCGGTCTCTTCGCGCCTGGCGCCGTGCTCGAGCAGCACGGCAACGATGTCGTCGAAGCCCAGTTCCGCAGCGGCCATCAGCGCCGTCTTACCCTCGATATTGCGGTCGTGGACGTTTGCCCCGGTACGCAGCAGGCTGCTGACCATTTTCGTCCGGCGCTTGACGATGGAATTGAACAACGCCATGGTCCCGACGTCGTTGCGCGACGGCCTGGTGCTCAACGGTTTGCCGTTGGGAAGCAGTGTCAGGGGTACCGGTTGCCCGGCACTGGACTTCTTGAAGCGAACGCATTCCTGGAAGTTGCCCTCGCAGTAGTGCATCTTCCAGACGTCCAGTGCGGGGTTTAATGCGAATTGCACGAACAGTTCACAGCTTTCTACATGAGAACAGGACATGGTCTATCCTCCTCGCCGTCTGCTGCTGTCGGGCGGTGTGGCTCGGTGATGTGGCGCGGCCAACGTCAGTGGCCGAGGTGCCGGGCAACTGCGGCATGCCGCCGGACTCCATGTCGGCGCGCGCGCTTACGGCGGTCTTTCGGCGCAAGCCGGGTCCGTATTGGGTATTAGCGGCCGTGTGTTACCAGTCTTTAGTGGCCTTCACCGCGGCCGGGCGGGGTCCGGGGCAGTGCGGGCCCTGGTCAGGGCAAGGTGGGCCAGGGCATAGACGAGTCCGCCGACGGCGCCGGCCAGATGGGCCTGGGTAACGACGGCACCGCCGGCTAGCTCCGCGCTGCCGGGCAGCGGTCCGAACAGGTGCTCCCAGGCCAGCTTGCCCGCCACGGCGGCAAGCAGTACCAGGCCCTCGCCGGGGTGCTTGCGGAACTGGGCCGGCAATGCGGCCACGAACAGTCCGTGCAGCGCTCCGGACAGGCCCACGTACCAGGCCAGCTGGGGTTCGAAGAGATACAGCCCCAGCCCCACGGCCAATGCGCTGGTCACAAAGGCCACAGTCCACTGCCATGCCGACAGCAGCGGTCCGAACAGCGCCCATATCAGCGCCAGTCCTGCCAGATCCATGGCCAGATGGCTCCACCCCAGGTGCACAAGACTGCCCGTCAGCACGCGCCACCACTGGCCGGCCTCGATCAGCGAGCGTTGCCAGCGCAGCTCGGGCGCCAGGCCGGCGGCCTGCAGTACGATGCACAGTGCGGCGAGGGACAGGGGCCAGCGCCATGACTTGAGCGGCTGAAGCGGCCCGTCAGTCACTGCACCGCAGTCCGTGGTCTGACCGTATCTCATCGCCTTGGGCCGGGGCATCTGCCTGTGCGGGCAGGGGCGGTCGCGACAGACGGGAACGGCACCGCGCCGGCGCTTTCCGGTGGGGGCATTCCAATCGTCGGGCCGATCTGCCGGGAGTGATATTCATGGTGCTTCGATGGCGGAAGGCGTTCGCATCGCAGTGTACCGCGCAGGAACCCGCGGTGCAGCGTCGTTCGCGGGTTTGGCGGGGGGGCCGGTCGGGCGGTGGATGAGCGCCAACGCGGGTTCTGGGAGAATGGCCCGCAGCGATATGATCTCGTGCAGCGCCCGTGACGGCTCCCAAGCGATCGGGCAAGGGACGATCTGCGAACCGGTGACGACAGCGAACACTCACATGGCGGGCTTTGCGGCCGATTACGCCGGCGCGCGGCGGCAGTTTCGCGCGGCTGCGGCGCGGGCGGATGCCGACAGACTGGAGGCGCTGCATCTCGACGAAGGCGGCAGTGGCAGTGAACGCCTGAGTATCGATATCGCCTGGTTCGGCACACAGTGCCCGCGGCGGGTTCTTCTGCACTCCTGCGGTCTTCACGGTGTCGAGGGTTTCGCCGGATCGGCCATACAGCAGGCACTGCTGACGGATCTTCCGCCGTTGGCAGAGGATGGGGCACTGGTGTTCGTGCACGCCCTGAATCCCTTTGGCATGGCCAACCTGCGTCGGGTCAACGAACACAATGTGGACCTCAATCGTAACTGCCTTTCCGACCACGACAGCTACCGAGGCATTCCTGACGCTTACCGGCGCATCGACCCGCTGCTGAATCCCACCGGCCCGCCGGCACGCGATGGATTCTATCTGCGTGCGGCGGCCAGTGTCCTGCGTCACGGTTACGGGCGGCTCAGGCGGGCGGTGGCCATGGGGCAATACGAGCGGGAACAGGGCCTGTTCTTCGGCGGGCGAACCCTGGAGCCGGGCCTGCGGCGCTACCGGCAATGGCTGACGCAGCGCCTTGGCGATGCGGCGCGGGTATGCGCCATCGATGTCCATACCGGGCTCGGAGGGTGGGCTCACGAGACGCTGTTCGCCGAGTCCGCGGCGGCGCGCGGTCCTCTGGGCGCTGCGCTGGGCAGACGGTTGACCTCGCCCGATGTGGCCGACCCCGCCGCCTATGTAGTGCGCGGCGGACTTGCCGGCATGCTGCCCTGCTGGTTGCCCGGTGCCGAAGTGACTGCCTTCACGCAGGAGTTCGGCACCTATCCCGGACTGTATGTACTCCATGCCCTGCGCGAAGAGAACCGTTGGCATCACTATGGTTCGGCCACCCTGAATCATCCCAGCAAGGCGCGCCTGAGAGCCGCATTCTGCCCCGAAAACCGCCGTTGGCGACAACACATCCTCACCCAGGGCGTAGACCTGGCGCGGCGTGCGGCGGGTGCGCTGTTCGCCACCCCGCCGGACACGGCCGTTCAAGTCCGGGCCCGCCCGGGCCGCTAGCCGCAAGAGGATATGTGTGCGAGCGGGCGACAGGTCCGCCTCGCGCGCCCGAACGGCCCTGCCGGGGAGGTGGGTATGAGCTTGAGAATAAAGAAGAATATCGGGACGCTGGATATGCTGTTGCGGATCGGAATCAGTGCCGCATTGCTGTACGCCGCACTCGGTCCGGGGCATGTGATCCACGATGATTTTGCGGCCGGCGTGGTGACGGTGCTCGCCATCATGAATCTGATTGCAGCACTGCTGCGCTTCTGTCCCCTGTATCTGGTCACCGGAATCAATACCTGCCGTACGGACTGACGGTGCGCACCCGTGACCATCCGCACTCAACTGCTGGCAGCCTTCGTAGGTGTCGTGCTGTTGGCCCTCGGCATCTTCGGCACGGTCGCGTACTGGTTGCTGCCGGACGCGGCGAAGAGCGCAGACACGCTGCTGCTGCAGCAGTTCAGCCGGGAGATCGGTGAGCGGTTGAGTCGGCCGGTCGCCAGCGGAACGCTGGACGATGCCACGCTCAGCGCACTGCGCCGGCGGCTGACGGGCAGCGACACCATCGTGCTGGTGGAGGACAAGCATGGTGGCTTGGTGGCGGTCAGTGCGGCGGGCGACGCGCGGGCAAAGCGGGATACCGACCGACTCCTGAGGGCAACCCGCAGTGCCCGAAACAATACGACGGACAACCACGGCCTGTTGGATGTGGGCAACGCCCGCTACAGTTGGGCGTCCAGTCCCATCGCCGGAACCCCCTTTTCAGTGACGGTGGCCCGCCCGTTCACCGAAGAGTACGCGCGGTTCAGCAGCACCCTCTGGATACGACTGGTGGCCACCGGGTTGTTCGTGATGTGGGTTGCGGTATGGGCGGCACTACTCATCGCTTCGGTCATTGCCCGTCGCCTCAACGAGAAGAACGCGGCGTTGACCCACCAGGCACACCACGACAGCCTCACGGGACTGCCCAACAGAACGTTGCTGCATCAGCATCTGGAGTCGCTGATTCGCGGCGCCCGCCAGAGCGGTCAGTCCGTCGCTCTGTTCGTGATGGATCTCGACCGATTCAAAGAGGTGAACGACACCCTGGGCCACCCGTTCGGTGACCAATTGCTGAAACTGGTGGGCCTGCGGGTAAGCGGGTCGTTGCGTGCCGACGACACCATGGCCCGTCTGGGCGGTGATGAGTTCGCCGTGGTTCTGCCCGCGACCGGTCGTAAACAGGCAGTCACGTGCGCCATGCGGATCTTTCGTGCGCTGGAGCAGCCCTTCGTGGTCGAAGGGGTGACGCTGGACGTGAAGACCAGTATCGGCATCGCCATCTATCCTGAGCACGGCGAGGCGCCGGACCTCATGGTGCAGCATGCCGACACCGCCATGTACAAGGCGAAGAAGGCCGGTGTGGGCTATCGCTTCTACGATCCAGCAGAAGATCCCCATTCTCTGCGCCGTCTGACGCTCACCGGCGAACTGCGCCGCGCCATCGAACACAACCAGCTTGTCCTGTACTACCAGCCCAAGATAGATCTCAACACGCACCGGGCCATGGGTGTGGAGGCGCTGGTGCGTTGGCAGCATCCCGTGCATGGTCTGGTGCCTCCCGATGAGTTCATCCCGCTTGCGGAACGCACCGGACTGATCCGGCCGTTGACCGATTGGGTGCTGAACGAAGCGGTCCGTCAGTGCAGCGTGTGGCGGCGCCGCGGGCTGTATCTGAGCGTTGCCGTCAATCTGTCGGCCTATAGTCTGAGGCACCCGCTGCTTCCGACGGAAATGGGGGCTCTGCTGCAGACCTGGGATGTTCCTGCCAGCGCACTGGTACTGGAACTGACGGAAAGCGCCATGATGGAGGACCCGGAGCTGGCTACGGACATCGTGCGCCGTATGGACAACATGGGCCTGCGGATCGCCATCGACGACTTCGGCACCGGCTACTCGTCTCTCGCGCATCTGCAGCGCCTGTCCGTACACGAGCTCAAGATCGACAAGTCCTTCGTGATCGGCATGGCGACGGACGACAGCAACGCGGTCATCGTACGGTCCATCGTGGACCTCGCCCACAACCTGGGGTGCAAAGTGGTCGCCGAAGGGGTGGAAAGCAGGGACGGGCTGCGGGCGCTGGAGTCCCTCGGTTGCGACGGCGCCCAGGGTTACTACCTGTCCCGTCCGGTGCCGGCGGCGGCACTGGAAAGTTGGCTGGCGCAGACGGGTTGGGGCCGTGCATGCAGCCCGCACGTGCGCGCGGTCGGTCCGCCGTCGAGCTGACGACGCAACGATCAGCGCAGTGCGGGTTCGCGAAGATCGGCTGTGTCGCGGATCGTGCCGGCCCCGTCTACATGGAGAAATTGCGCGTGTCGCCCGAACTCGATTCCATCCAGGGACAGTGTCACCGTTTGCAGCTCAGGGTTCTCGATGGTGTGACCGACCAGCCCCATGGACTCGCACAGGGCGAGGAACGGGGGTCGCAGGTAGGGTTCGGCCGGATATTGGGCAGCATCGAGGGCGCCGTCTCCTTGGCAGTGCAGGAGGATGTCCAGGTCGGCGGGCCTATCCTTGGTGTGTCGGGCGCTGTCGCTTCGGTCGCGCCCCAGCCGTTCTTCGATGTCGTTGAAACACGCCTTCAGTCGATCGGCGTCCAGGTCCGTTTCGACGAACACCACTGCGTTCAGGAAGTCGTGGTGACTGCGGATGCCCACAGGTCGGGTCTTGATGACCGGGCTGACGCCCAATGCTCCGAATTCCAGGAGCAGCGTCCGTATGATGGCGGGGATGTTCCGCTCGGGTTGCAGGTTGCTGCCCAGACCTACCAGATATCCGGAGCCGATCCCCGGACGCTTTCGCACGGCACGGGGCAGAGCGCCGGTCTCATCGTGCCGGTATTGCGGTTCGCCATGTCCGGCACTGCCCGGAACAGGTTTGGCGCGCTGCATTGGGTCGGACGTGTTGCGCGGTCTGGCAGGCACAGGCTCGCTCTCGCCTACTGACGGTATCCGCTGGGATGAGTCATTACAGGGTTCTGCGTACCGCTGGCCTGGTGATGGTGTGTCGGAAAATGGCCAACGCACGTGGGGTAATGTATCACGGGCCCGCAGGGGCTACCAGCGCGGCAATCCGCTCCATGGGCGTTTCGGATGCCCGTCCATCGATTTCTGCCGCCCCTGGGGGCGTCACTTGCCATGCTCGCAGGACCAGCTATGCAGTTCACTAGGACCATCGTCTTAGTCAGTGAGAAGGGCCGACAGGAGGTGTGTCATGGACTATTCCTATCCTGAACCGCGGGACGTGGGGATAAGTATCCCCAGTCATCTGATCCAGGAGCGTTTCCGGCGGGGGTTCCGTCATGCGATCTGCGGGGGGCAGATCACCGAGGTGGAGCAGTTGCGCCTCTCGTTCCGGGAAGGTTTCCGGGCGGGGAAACTGTACCTTCGGCACCTGCGTCGTCGCCGCGGAATCGTGAATTTCCCTCTTCAGGGGAAAGTCCGCTTCAGACTTCATTAGCGATGCGCCGCATCGCGGCCGTCGTTTGCGGCGCAGGTGCCGTCACCGCGATCACCCATCCGTTGGGAAAAGGCCCCGGCCAAGGTGGTCTTTTTCTGTCGTGACCGCGGTCGTAGACTTTAGTCCACGCGTTGGCGAACTCGGTATGCGTCGTTTGCGCGGACGAATCGTTTCATCGGCGCGGGTCGCGGCTGCACCGGCCGGCTGCGCGGGTTCACTGGAGGTACGCAAATGTTCATGTACGGGGAGAGCACGCAGTTGCCCACACCCGAGGAGGCGTTGCCGGGTCGCGACGATGCCATGGCGGTTCCGGAACGCCACTATGTGAATGGACACCCGTTGCGCCCGCCGTTCCCGCAGGGGATGGAGGTGGCGATCTTCGGCATGGGCTGCTTCTGGGGTCCGGAGAAGCGGTTCTGGGAACATCCCGGTGTGTATGTCACGGCGGTGGGTTACGCCGGCGGATACACGCCGAACCCGACTTATCGGGAAGTGTGCTCCGGCATGACCGGCCATACCGAGGCGGTGCAGGTGGTGTTCGATCCGAATCGTGTGACCTACAGCACATTGCTCAGGTTGTTCTGGGAGTCTCACGATCCAACCCAGGGTATGCGCCAGGGCAACGACCGGGGTACGCAATACCGTTCGGCGATATACACCTCCGGCCAAGCCCAGGCGGCTGCCGCCGAAGCGTCCCGGAACGCCTATGGGCAGGCACTGTCAGGCGCCGGGCAAGGAGCGATCACGACGGAGATCGCACCCGCCGGACCGTTCTATTACGCCGAGGACTACCATCAGCAATACCTGGCCAAGAACCCCGGCGGCTATTGCGGCTCCGGAGGCTGTGGGGTCGCCCTGCCTGAAGTCCCCGACTGACTCGCTGCAGCTGGGCCCGTCGTTCCGCCTGATATCCACGCAACCCACGCGACAACCAGCGCAACGGTGCACGAAGCCGCCTTGCGTCGAGCACGGGGCCCGACGCCAATCAGCCGCCGATGGCAACCGTATGCCGCGTTTCTCCCGGGCGGGAGAAGCCGCCTTGTGTTCAGATCCGCAAGTCTGTGCCGGGTGCACCGAAATGCCATGGATGCAGGGTTTCCCCCCCCACTGCCAGTCGGCTCCAAGGGTGCTGTTCGAAGCCGCCGAAGTGCTCCTCGGATGACGCGATTTTTCGGCTGTTGAATTTTTGCGGGCCGGCTCACACATCCAGCGTCTGGCAGGCAAAACCCGCAGTTCTAGCAATATCCGTGCGCACCGCAATCTCATTTTTAATTTCATATGCTTGGGGTGGGTGTCGGTTTGATGACGCGTCGTGCTGTAAAAAATCGTGACGACGGTGACGGCGGAAATTTTGTGATACGGTACGACGCAAGCAGGTTTGGAAGCGTTGGACCATAATTCTTCAATAACCAAACGCGGATCCCATTCATGTCTGCCATCAGACTTTACTCCGTCGGCCTCAGCAATCGGACGCTGGAAGAGCTGGTCAATCTGCTCAGGTACACGGAAGTGCAGTTGGTTATCGATGTGCGTGCGTATGCGGTTTCGCCTCGATATCCGCAATTCGCGGTCAACCTGCTGCAGGCGGGTTTGGCCGTCGGCGGCATGCGTTATCAATGGGCGGGTTTGCATCTCGGCGCAAGACGGGCGCCGCGCCCCGATTCGCCGCACGTGGGGCTGGCCAACGAAACGCTGCGCGGCTATGCGGACCAGATGACCGCGACCGCCTTCCACGGCGCGATCATGGAACTGGTCGGCCTGGCGGCCTTCAACACCGTGGCGCTGCTGGGCGAAGAATATCTGCCGGAGCGTTGCCACCGTTCGCTGATTGCCGATTACCTCACGCTGCACGATGTGCGGGTCGTGCATCTGCTGGACGAAGACTTTGCCAGGGAGCACGAATTGCGTCCGGAAGTGCGACGCAGCGAACCGCTGGTATATGACCGAGTCCCTGTTGCCTATTCCGCCCGCCGCTCGTAGTCGCCCCCACCGCCTGCTACATTTGTTTCATTTCCCGTTCGTCGGCTGACGACGCCCGGAGGTGAAGCAAATGGACGACTCGAAACCCCAGGACACACAGCAAGACACGGCCGAGTTCGTTCCCGGCATAGGCGCGGCGATCGGACGTGCCGCCCGCGCGAGCATGGTGTACGGCGAGCCGATACAGCGCGAGGGCATTACCGTGGTTCCGGTGGCGAAGATCCGTTACGGCTTCGGGGGCGGGCGCCGCTCCAGCGGGCCGGTGGGAGCCGGAGGCGGTGGCGGGGCCAAGGCATCGCCCATGGGGTACATAGAGATCCGTGACGGCGAATCCAGCTACCGTCCCATCCACGATCCGGCGACGCGCACCGTGCGGCTTGCCGTGGGCGGCGTGCTGGGGCTGCTGGCGCTGCGGGCGGTGACGCGTCTGCTGCGGCGCTGACCCGGCTTGCGGCTAGCGTCCCGCGGGGTGATTGACCGGGTGGCGCTTCTGGGGTATTGAAGGTGGACGACACCTGCGGGCGTTGATTCAGGTGCATCATCCGGAACTTTCCAATTCGGCCGCGGCGCTCAGACCCTGGGTTACGGGTGCCGCCGCCGCTGTGCTGGTGGTCATGTCCATCCTGGTCTGGGGTTACCGGCCGGAAGGCGGGCGCACCGGCTCCCTGTTGTATCCCGCCGAGTCCGCCGGCCGCATGGTGGAGCGCAACCTGAGTTTCTATTCCGACTATGACCGGGTGCCCGTCTGGCAGCAGCGTCTGTTCGCGTTGTTGTTCGGAAATCGGGCCGATGTGCAGCACAAGAGCCTGAAGATCTACCGGGATGTCCTGGCGTACTTCGCCAAGCATCCGGACAGGGCCACGCCGTGGGCCGAGTTGAACACCCGGGTGCGCCTGATCGTGCTACTGGCCGAGATGGGGGACCACAAGGCGTTGCAACGGCAGCTGGCCCGACTGGGCGATGCGCCGGAGGAACAGGCCGTGGCCGAGGCGGTGGCGTTCGCCTATCGGCTGCCGGGCAGCCCGGAACATCTCAGTCCCATAGCGCTGGCCGGGCTGCGGCTGCTGCCCCTGGGATGGGCCGCCAACCATATGTGGTTGCATGCGGCTCAACGGGACGGCGATGCCCGCCTCGCTGCCCGTTACGCCGGTTACATCGCCAGCGCCGGCGAGGGCGCCCGCCGGCGGGTGCTGCTGTTCACCCTCTGCAATGCGGCACTGCTGGTGGGCGGTCTGGCGGTGGCCGCCACCTGGCTGGTGCGTGGCGGCCCGACCGCGGGTTGGCGAGCCGGTGCACTGGAACAGCCCTGGTCCCTGGCGGACGGATTCGCCGTGGCGGTGCGCGCGGCCGTTCTGGGCTTGCTCATCTTTCTCGCCCTGGCGCTGTCGGGAGGCTCCATCTTCCATCCCCACCTGCTGGCGCTGTGGAGCGGTCTGTTTGCGTCACTGCCCATGATGTGGCTGATTCACCGCTACCTGCTGCGTCCCAGGGGCCTGCGGTTCACCGACGCGTTCGGGCTGCGTCTGTGGGGGCCGGGTCTGGGCCGGGTGGCGGGGACCGCGCTCGCCGTGCTGGCGCTGGAGCAGGCCGGATCGCTGCTGATCGCCTGGGGTGCCTGGCAGGTCGGTTTCCATCCCCATTGGAGCGAAGCGATACCGGAACGGCTGATCTGGGGGCCGTGGCAGAGCACCGTGCTGGGCAGCCTGGACACCGTCGTGTGGGGTCCGGTGTTCGAGGAGATAGGCTTTCGGGGGCTGATTTTCGTGGCGCTGCGTTCGCGCCTGGGATTCTGGCCGGCAGCGTTGCTCAGTTCCGCGCTGTTCGCGGTTCTGCATCCCTATTCGCTGCCCGCCATGGCGGCCGTGTTCTGGAGCGGCCTGGTGTGGGCGTGGGCCTTCGAGCGGTTGCGCAGCCTGCTGCCGGGCATGCTGGCCCATGCCGGAACCAACCTGCTTGCGGTACTCACTGTGGTCCTGTTCTACCGCTGAGTCCGGTCAGAACCGGAAGAACATTTCCACCGCAGGATTCTCGTAGTGCCGGCGCAGTTTGCGGTTGAAGTGCGCTATCGACACCAGCATCAAGCCCACGAATATCAGCAGCGCCGCCACCACGATGGACAACAGCGGCGGATAGACGGCGATCAGAATGCCGGCGACGATCAGTGCGATGCCTGCAGCCATGGTCAGTCTCCGCATCGGTAAAGTGCAGATGGATATCCCGTCGGGACGGGTGCCTGTCCCATGATATATGGGGTCGGCGCAGGCATTCCCAAAGTCCCCGGCGTTCCCTGGAACTGTGCAGCGCGATTGACGGACTATACTTTGACCGAAGAAGGGGGCGCTCAGGGGGCCGGCTTTTGCGAGGGCAGGGCGCCCAAGCAGCGTGCATACGGAGACGATCCCGATCGAAGGGGTCCGTCAGTCAGGGAGGAGGGGCAATGGCTATCAACCGCAGGCGGCTTCCCGCGCCGCTGTCATGGCTTGTCATGGTCGTTTGTCTGGCGGCGACTTCGGTCGCTTCCGCCGCCGAAGGTAATCCCGCTTTCTGGAAATACCATGTCAAAGGCGATTTTCCGACCGTCCTGCAACACCTGAAGGACGGACTGGAGGCCGATCAGTTTGTCATTACGGGCGAGGAGGACCTCGCAAAGGGGCTGGAGAACAACAAACAGGTATTCGGTGCCGATAAATGGAACAGCATCGGTTTCGATCATGCCACGGCGGTACATTTCTGTTCGCTGGTGTTCAACCAGGAGGTATTCAACATCACCATGGACTGGTCCATCCTGTGCCCGTTCAAGGTGGTGATGTATACGATGAAGTCGGCGCCTCAGGACATCACCCTCATCATGGTTCGCCCGGCCTATCTGTTGAAGAACGATCCGCATCCAAAGGCGGCTGAGGTTGGCGACAAGATCGAAAAGCGCGTCGTCGGTGCGATCGAGGCGGCAGTGGGTCCCGGCCAATGAGGCGGCGTTCTGCGGCTGCAAGCTGAGGCGACCGCGGGGCCTGTACCGGCGGCCGGCGGCGCTGCCACTGCCACCGGAGCGGCTCGAAGAACGTGTTCTGGCGGGTTTCCGGCACGTTGCGGAATCCGCCGGCAGTGTGGTGGGCTTTGTCGGAACCGTTCACGGGTGGGATGGTTGCCTTGGTTGTTTCTCTTTCGACATCCAGGGGCCGTGGCGGCAGGGCCGTGCCCACTCAGTGTAGCCTGTGGGCAAGGCGGCCTGCATAGGCTTTGCTGTTGGGCGGGACGCAAGACGGCGATGGCGCTAGGATTCGTGGCCTGGTGTCGCTTCCCGGAACATTTCGATCAGTTGCAGCAGCGCGGCCGCCTTGTGGTAGGTCTCCTGATATTCGGCATCGAGGACCGAGTCCGCCACGATACCCCCTCCGGCCCAGAAGCGCAGGGTGTCATCGACGTGCACCAGCGTCCGGATGGCGATGTTGGTGTCGAGCGTCCCGTCCGCAGACACGTAGCCGATGGCTCCGCAGTAGACGCCCCGGCGATGGGGCTCCAGTTCCTCGATGATCTCCATGGCCCGCAGCTTGGGGGCCCCGGTTATGGAGCCGCCGGGAAAGCAGGCGCGCAGCACGTCGATTGCGTCGTGACCGTCGGCCAGGGTGCCGGTAATCGTGCTCACGAGATGATGGACCGTGGCAAAGCTTTCCAGCCGGAACAGCTCCGGGACCTGCACCGACCCCGGCACGCAGCACTTGCCCAGGTCGTTGCGCAGCAGATCCACGATCATCAGGTTCTCGGCCCGGTCTTTCGGACTGTTGCCCAAGGCTTCGGCTGCCGACCGGTCCTCGGCGGGGTCGTCGCTGCGGGGACGGGTGCCCTTGATGGGGCGGGTACACACCTGATCGCCGCGCACCTGCAGAAAACGTTCCGGCGAGGCGCTCAGCACCTTGGCCCGCGGCGTATTCAGGTAGGCTGCGAAGGGGGCCGGATTGATGGTGCGCAGGCACTGGTAGGCGAGCCACGCATCGCCCTCGGCATGAACGGAAAACCGCTGGGCGAGGTTGACCTGATAGCAGTCCCCTTCGCGGATGTAGCTTGCGATGCGTGCGAACGCGCGGGCATAGTCCTCCGCCGTCATGTTGGACTGAATGGGTCCCGCTGTGCGAAACGGTGGGTGTACGGCGCGATCCCCATCACCGGTCAAAAGGGCAACGAGCTTTTCGAGTGTCGGTGTCGTTGGAGCCCCCGTTTCCCTCCTTACCAGGTGGGTGCGGCATCGTTCATGGTCCACCACCACGGCCCAGTCATAGATGCCTACCGCCATTTCCGGAAGCCGGTCCTCGTCATCGCTGATCGTCGGCAGCCGTTCGAGACGACGGGCCAGGTCGTACCCGAAGTAGCCGATGGCGCCGCCGCAGAAGGGGACTGCTTCGATGCCCGGTGTGCGCGGTCCGAGCCGGCTGCGCAGCAGCACGAAGGGGTCGGTCGTGGAAACGAACGTGCGGTCCGCTGTGCGCACTTCGGTGCGGTGACCGCGGGTGACCAGGGTGGTGGCGGGATCGCACGCCATGATGTCGTAGCGTCCCTGGCGGCAGTGGGGACGACCACTGTCCAGGAACATGGCCCACGGCCGGTCGGCAATGCGCCCGAAAAGCCGGCTGCTGTCCGGGTGGTAGGGCAACTCGGCGATTTCCGGTGCGGTCTTTGTCGCGTTCTCTTGATCCATGTCCGCACCGGTCGTGATCGAAGCGGCCCGATGGGTGGGCGGTGGGATCGCCGCCGGGTCGGGCCTGGACGCCGCGACGACCTGTCTGCGTGCAACCGGGCACTATGATACAGACCCCCTGGGGAGAATGCCTGACGGGCGAATGTGCGGGGTCGGGATGCCGCCGTTCGCGACGGGCTGTCGGTTCGGCTGCCTTCTTCGATGCAGGTCCGGCAGGCCCGCCAGTGCCGTGCAGGCGCTAACGACGGGGGCTGCTGCGAATTCCTAGGATGCCTGACGGCAATCGAGCGGGGTGCGCGCCGCTCTGGGGCACGGCGACCCCGTCGGCCGTCACATAGGGGAGATGCTTGGCGGGTGCGCGGGCGACGCCGCGGTCTGTCCGGTGGGTTCCCTTCCGTGCCATCGGGCCATCGCCTGCTCCACCCGCCCGCGCACGGTTTCAACCTGTTCATCGCTGTGCAGCCGGCACAGCAGCGACAGTACTTCGCCGGCGGCAAAGGGTGCGTAGTCGTCGCCGTCGGCAACGGCCTGCTCCAACAACTCCAGCATGCGTTCCAGGTTGCGGCCCCGCAGTCCGAGGTGGGCGTCCTGGATTCCAAGGGATTCCTTGCGGCGCTGCAATCGCAGTACGGGATGTTCGGTGGTGGTGCCGGTCAGGGTCAGCCGTCCTTCGGCGGTGACCTCTTTGGCGATCGCCAACGGCATGCAGTGCAGGTCCAGGGGGTCGGAGATGGAATGGCAATGCATCTTGCCGAACGGCGCCACAACCATCCACCGCTGCAACGGACCGTCGCCGCCGAATGCAGACACGGGTCCTTCGTAGATCTGGCCTTCAACCAGTTTCATGGTTGCCTCCGGTAGCGTACGAGGCTGGGGACTGCAAGGTACCACCGCGCGACCCATGGTCCAAGCCTCAATCGCGTTCCCGCCGGCGGCGCGTAATACGCTTCATCGAGCTGCCATTCGGAGGCGTTTGGCGCAGTATCGCCAAATCAGTGGGTTGGATCGAAGTCTTCCGTTGGGGCTCAGGAGCCGTTGACTGGGTGACGCTAACTGGATCTTCACGCCTGTCGCTGCCGCCCGGTCCCGAGGCGTCCGCCGGCCATGTGCGGGTACCGCGTTAGCGAAACCGTTCCAGGGCCGGGTCATCCACGGCCTGGGCGGGCAGATGGAAAATTCCGGGCAGATCCTTCAGGCTCGGCATGCCCACGATCAGCTGCGGTTTGTCGTCGCTGTCCTTGTAGATGATGGCGGGCGTGCCCTGTATGTCGTACTGCTCCATCAGAGCCGTATTTGCCTTTATCTTGGCCAGCGTCTGGGGGTCGGGATGTTGCAGCGGAGCGATGCCACCTTCCGTGAATGTCCTTTCGTGCCTGTTCATGGCGGCAGCCGGGTCCTTCGCACCGAGAATTGCGGCGGCTTTTGCGGCGCTGTCCTGGCGCAGGTACGCAACCCAGATCCAACGTACCTGCAACCCCTCCTTCTCGTAGGGCAGACTGGCCAGCCAGAAGGCATGGCAGTAGGGGCAGTGCGGGTCGGACATGACGTAGACGACGGTCTTTGGCGACTTGGCGCCCTCGGCAATCCAACTGGCGTGCTCGGCATCCTGCCACAGGCCCGAGTAGTCCGGTTTTGGCGCATACTCCTTCAGCTGGGCCTGGGTGAGGTTCCTGCCATGCTCGTCCAGCATGGTGCCGATGATCGCATGCTTGTGATCCGCCGTGACGTAGATGACGTGGTTCTCGCCCTGTATGGACACGACATAGGCGGTCATATTGCCAGGCGCCTGAAACGTGGCGACCACCTTGATGCCCGGGCCCATCAGGTTCTGAAGGATGGGCGGGTGGGGCTGGTCGGCCCGGCTGCAGCCCGCGGCCAGGGCGAACGCAAGCAGCGAGCCGAGCAAAATACGCTTGATCATGTACGTCTCCGCAGGGGGCGCAATCAGGGTAGGAAACGAATCTGCCAACGGCTGAGAAGGTCAAAGCCGTGCGCGAGTTTACTACGGCCGCGCAGTGTTGTCCCTGTCCGGTTGACGCGGGTCGGAGTGATGTGCTTCCTGAGCACCGGCATGGTTATTCGTGGCCGCGCCCCGCGCCGTGCGCAACGGCGTCAGTCGGGCGGCACCGGGAAGGGCGTTAGTCGTCCGCAATACGTTCCAGCAGCGAGCGGTCGTAATCCGCGAACATGACTCCCAGCCCGGCCCTGGTGGTGCGCACCACCAGGGCCGGTATTTCGTCGTTCGCCGGCCGACCGTCGGTCAGTACCCGCACCATCACGAAGGTTGGCGGGTCGAGTCGCCCCTCCAGTTCGATGAACATGCCGTGGAAACTGATATCCCTCGCCTTGCCCCACAGGCGGCTTCCACCGGGGCAGCGTAGTTCCACATCGATGTCTGTCGGCAAACGGTTGTTGAGGCGATGATCCATTCGCTGCTCTCTCGCGTCCTCGCGACCGGCGTTCGTGTCGTGCGGGCATCACGATGCGGTCGGGATATCCTTGCCCTGCTGTGGTTCGGCGGGATGGTGGTGCACGGACGGTTCAACCGCCCGGCGCAGGCAATGGCAGACTGCGCGCACGAGCCTGCTGCATATCGGAGCCAAAGGAGCGCCGGACGCAAAGCGGTGTCCGTCCCCTCGGCGCGGCGTTGACGGGCCGCCCGTCGGTTGTGCTTGTCGTTCATTTGGAACGACCAACTTTCGCTCCTCGCGCCAGGACCGTCGTCTTCCCGGCTGCAATGGTGGGGGTGCTGCCTGTATTCACAGGGCTTAAGGTTAGACGAAACCACGTGGGCGTGCTTATGGCGCATTCCTTTCGCACACCCAATCCTTTCGCATGTCATGGTTGTGTGATTTCGACGCTATGACAATGGTTCCTGCTTCGCCTGCTAACGCCCGTAAGCGCCATGGGTTTGCCGAACGTCGACAGGCTGTCACTGTCTTAACCTATTAGAGACGCAGAGATACTTGACGGTGTCTCAATGGCGAACTAGATGTTCCCTCGTATGCAAGCGCAACTCAGTTAGGAGGAGGTGGCCATGGAAGCAACAGGGAATGAACAAGCGCGTCGTATGCCGCGCGTCAACATGTTCGGCGGATGGACCATAGAAGCGCTCGGCGGCGCAGCCGGTGCTGTGCTGGCCATTATCGGTCTGTCTCACGTGGAGCCGGCGTACCTGGTCGCTGTCGCCGGTATTGCCTTGGGTGCCGCATTGCTGTTCCAGGGCAGCATGGTGACGGCAGAGTATGCCAGCATTCTTCAGCGCACCGGCGGCGGCAGTCTGGCCAGCGCCGGGTTCGGCGGCGGTTTGAGCGCCCAGTCGATGGCCGGGGCGGCAAGCATCATTCTCAGCCTGCTGGCGCTGCTGGGTCTGCCCAACGTTGTGTTGATGGGCGTGGTATCCATCGTATTGGGCGCCGGGCTGATACTGAACTCGGGCGTCAATGCCCGTCTGGACGGCCTCAAGATCGAGGTTGCGGACGAGGCCGAGACCGCCAAGCGGGTCGCCCAGGAAGCAGTGTCGGCGACCACCGGTGCCGACATCATGGTCGGCCTGGCCGCGGTCGTGCTGGGCATTCTGGCCTTGATCGGGATTGCATCGATGGTCCTGAATCTTACCGCCATGCTGGCAGTGGGCACCGCCATCCTGTTTAACGGTTCGGCGGTCGGTACCAGCTTGCTCGGCGCGTTCATGCCGGTGGCTCGCCGGTAAGCGGCGGTAGCGGGTGCGGTGCTGTCGCACCGCACCGGCAACACGAGGACAAGCGCTCTTGTCGGCCGGATCTCGGCCGGCAGGGGCTTTTGTCGTTCACAGTGACCGGTCTGCGTTTCCCGTGGGCTCGACGTTGCTGCGAATGACGTGGCTGTATTTGATGACCGCCACGAAGATCACGCCGCCTACGGCATTTCCCACCGTAGACCACAGCAGAAAGTGTCCGTAGTCGGAAAGGCCGACGGACTGGCCCGAGAACAGGCCTGCCAGCACTTCGCTGGTGCCCGCGATGCAGTGCGGAAGATGGGACAGGCCGATGCTGGCGGTGACCAGCCAGACGATGAGTACCTGACTGATGGTATCCCGGGCGGCCGTGACCAGCCACGATAGCAGGCCCATCAGCCAGCCGGCCAGCACCGCCGCCAACGCGACGGACCACCACTGGTGAGCCAGGTTGTGGTGGGCAAGGTAGGCGAACGCCTGGGGATCGATGATTCCGTAGGCCGGTCCGATGGTGCTGATGAACAGGGCGAACAGTGCGGCGCCGGCGATATTTCCCATGTAGACCAGGGCCCACAGCCGCATCAGTGACCCCAGGGTGGTTGTCTTGTTCAGTACGGGTAGTACGGCCAGGGTGGTGTGCTCGGTGAACAACTCCGAGCGCCCCAGCACAACGAAAATGAACCCCACGGAATAGACATTGGCCATGAGGATGGCGCGCACCACCTCCGGCACATCGCCCGTCAGAGTGAACATGACCGCCGACAGAAACAGGCTGAAGCTCAGGTCCAGGCCAGCGGAAAGGCCGGAGATCAACAGGCCTGCGGTCGACCGGTTGAGTTCGATCAGGCCCTGGTCGATCTCCTGGCGCAGGATTTCGCGATAAGACTTCTGCGGGCTGCGCTGTGCGTTGGCACGGCTCTCGGCCACCGTATCCCCCCTTTGCGGCAGCCATGCCGCCGGCCGCTGCTAGGAGAAAGTGTAGTCCCCTGTGCCGTCGGCGCTGCCGGACCGGGTAGGGGTGTGGTGTCGATCAGTTCAGCGGCATTGGCGGGGAGCGCTAGGGAACCTCAGCACAGGCCGCTGAAGCGGCGCTCACGGCGTCGCAAAGGGGCTCGGAATGCTCATTTGCTGTTTGTAAACTGCGCTTCCTCGCCCCTTTGCGCCTTGCGATCATCCACTTGATCG
>CAZNBB010000014.1:0-45512 GCA_964571225.1 uncultured Gammaproteobacteria bacterium | reverse complement strand
GCGCCAACTGGCTGGTGGCGCCGTAGTAATCCTCAACCTGAATGATGGCCCGTTCGGGATCGATGACCCGGAAGTACAGCACCGCATTCACCTTCACGGAAACGTTGTCCCTGGAAATCACGTCCTGGCTCGGCACGTCCATCACGATGGTGCGCAGGTCCACCCGCACCATCTGCTGAACCACGGGAATCACCAGCACCAGCCCCGGACCCTTGACCTTCCAGAACCGCCCCAGCATGAAGATCACGCCCCGCTCGTACTCGCGCAGTATCCGTATGGACGAGAACAGCAGACCCAGCACCAGAACCAGCACTGCGATGGCAAACGTTGGCATGTCAGTCTTCCTCCCTAAAGGGTTCCACCTGAAGCACCAGCCCCTTGATGCCGGTGACCCGCACCTTCTGTCCACGGCGCAGCGCAGCGTTGGATTCCGCAGTCCACAACTCACTGTGCACCCGCACCGATCCGCGACCCTGAAAATCCTCCAGCACCTCACCCACCGCGTGAAGCATCTGTTCCTGGCCGCTGACTACCGGCCGATTGCGTGCCCGGATGGCCATGCCGACAATGCCGATGAAAAAACCGGCGCTGACCAGGGCCACCGACGCGATCAGCGGCAGCGATATGGCATAGACGTCGCTGCCGGCATTGAACAGGATGATGGAACCAAATACAAAGGCGGCCACACCGCCGATACCCAGGGCGCCGAAGCTGGGCACGAACGCTTCGGCCACCATGAACAGAATGCCAAGCAGGATGAGGGCGACGCCGGCGTAGTTCACCGGCAGCACCTGGAAAGCATAGAGCGCCAGCACCAGGCAGATCGCGCCGGCCACGCCCGGCAGCACGAAGCCCGGATTGGCGAGCTCGAAAAACAGCCCGTAGAAGCCCAGCAGCATGAGCAGGTACGCCACGTTGGGATCGGTCAGGGTAGCCAGCAGCCGGGTGCGCCAGTCTGGCTCGATGGAGCGCAGGGCCAGATCCCGGGTGTGCAAGGTGATCTGTCCGCTCGGGACCATTACGGTGCGTCCGTCAATGGCGGCAAGCAGGGCCGACGTATCGGGAGCGATGACGTCGATGACATGCTTCTTCAGCGCCTCGGAGGCCGGCAGGCTGGCGGCCTCCCGCACCGCCTTTTCCGCCCACTGCATGTTGCGTCCGCGCAGCTCGGCAAGACTGCGTATGTACGCCACCGCGTCGTTCACCACCTTGTGCTTCATGGCGTTGCCCGACTCGCCGCCCTTTTCGCCCGGCTGTTGGGGCTGTCCACCTCCCGGCAGCCCTCCCACCTGAACCGGTGTCGCGGCTCCCAGGTTGGTGCCCGGCGCCATGGCGGCCACTTGACTGGCGTACATGATGTAGGTACCGGCACTGGCCGCACGGGCACCGCTGGGGGCGACATAGCTCACCACGGGCACAGGGGAAGCGAGGATGTCCTGGATAATCGAGCGCATTGCGCTGTCCAATCCTCCGGGCGTGTCCATGCGCAGGATCACCAGCCGCGCCCCCTGCTCCCGGGCAACCGCAAGTCCACGGTGGACGTAGTCGCTGGTGGCGGGCCCGATGGGACCCTGAATGTGGAGCTGCACGGCAGTCGGCTGCTGGGCCAGCGGCACGACGGCCGGCGCGAACAGACTCAAGACTAGCAGCAGGCGCCAGACGATCTTGCGCATGTTCCTTTTCCGAACCCCTTTGGTGCTACAGTAGCATATCTTCAACGCCGACTTGTCACAGGTTGAACCAACCCGGAACGCGATTTCATTGGCACGCAAGATCCAGGACCAATCCGCAGACCTGCGCGCGGATGCACTGCTGGGCATACTTCAGCAGTTGGCTCGCGAGTTGCATCCCGGCCGCACCCCGCCCGTACTGAAACTCGATACCCAGCTCGAACGCGAACTCGGGCTGGACAGCCTCGGTCGGATCGAGCTCCTGCTGCGGATCGAACAACGCTTCAATGTCGCGATACCCGAAGAAAGCGCGTTGGACGCCCGCACACCACGTGAGCTGTTGCAGGCCCTGGAAAGCAGCGCCGCGACCTCTGCAATTGCGCCCACCGTTGCCGAACCACCGACGCAAGCGGCGCCCGCACGAACGGTACATGCCCCCCACCATGCGACGACACTGGTGGAAGCGCTGGACTGGTATGCCGAACGCAACCCCGACGGCACCTACGTGCAGGTCTACGACGACGGCGATTCGGCACGACCGATTTCCTACCAGGCACTGCGCAGCGGCGCCGAACTGGTGGCCGGGGGGCTGCGGGAACGGGGCGTCGAACCGGGAGACTGTATTGCCATCATGCTGCCCACCGGGGCGGATTTCTTCTTCGCGTACTACGGAATCCTGCTGGCGGCCGCCGTCCCGGTGCCCATCTACCCACCGGTCAGCCGCAGCCGGCTGGAGGACCACCTGCGTCGCCAGAGCGGTATCCTGGACAATGCCCGCGCGCGCCTGCTGATCAGCACCGACGCCGCCAAGCCGGTCAGCCGCATCCTAAAGGCCCAGCTGCCGCAGCTCAGAGCCGTCTGTACGGTCGAGGAACTCAACCAGACCGGTCATGCCGCCCGGGTACCATCGCGGACCGACCAGCTGGCCCTGATCCAGTACACGTCGGGCAGCACCGGCCAGCCCAAGGGCGTGATGCTCACCCACGGCAATCTGTTGGCCAATGTGCGGGCGATGGGCGAAGCCGCACGGGCTTCGTCGGACGACGTCTTTGTGAGCTGGCTGCCCCTATATCATGACATGGGGCTGATCGGCGCCTGCTTCGGCAGCCTCTACCACGGAATTCCTCTGGTGCTGATGTCGCCGCTGGCGTTCATCGGGCGCCCGCAGCGGTGGCTGCATGCCATTCATCGCCATCGCGGCACCATGTCCGCCGCACCCAATTTTGCCTACGACCTGTGCGCCCGGCGACTGCAGGACGGGGACCTGCAAGGGCTGGACCTGTCCAGCTGGCGACTGGCATTCAACGGCGCGGAACCGGTGCACCCGGATACGCTGGACCGCTTTTGCGAGCGCTTTGCGCCCTACGGCTTCTCGCGCCGGACCATGACCCCGGTCTATGGACTGGCCGAGGACTCGGTTGGGCTTGCCTTCCCTCCCCTGGAACGCGGACCCCGCATCGACCGGGTGCGGCGCGAGCGATTCGTGCGCGACGGTATCGCCGAGCCGGCCGGCGACGATGATGTCCATGCGCTGCGCTTCGTGGCCTGCGGACATGCCCTACCCGGCCATGAGATCCGCATCGTGGACGACGCCAACCACGAAGTCCCCGATCGGCGCCAGGGTCATCTTCAGTTCCGCGGCCCATCGGCAACCAGCGGCTACTACCGCAACCCGGAGGCCACCGCCGCACTGATCCATCACGGCTGGCTGGATTCCGGCGACTATGCCTATGCCGTCAACGGCGAGGTATACATCACGGGTCGCGCCAAGGATATGATCATCCGTGCCGGGCGCAACATCTATCCCTACGAACTGGAACAGGCCATCGGTCAACTGAACGGTATCCGCAAGGATGCGGTCGCCGTATTCGCCAGTCCCGATCCCGATAGCGGCCGCGATCGCCTGGTGGTGCTTGCGGAGAGTCGTGAACGCCGCCCGGACAAGCGCGCCGATCTGCGCCAACGTATCGAGTCTTTGGCCATGGAACTGGTGGACGGCACACCCGACGACATCGTACTTGCACCGCCACGGACGGTATTGAAGACATCCAGCGGAAAGATCAGGCGCAGCGCCTGCCGGGAGCTGTACGAGCACGGGGAACTGGGCAAGCCGTTGCCGGTCTGGCACCAGTATGCCCGGTTGATGCTGTCCGGAATCGGTCCTCAGATACGCCGGGGCCTGCGCCTGCTGGGCGACTATCTCTATGCGGGCTATGCGTGGTCCGTGTTCGGCGTGGCGGCCTTGCTGAGTTGGGCAGCTGTCGCGGCGCTGCCTACGCGCCGGGCGCGCCAGCACGCCGTACGGTTCGGTGCACGGATGGCTGTCTGGCTGAGTGCGACGCCGCTGACCGTGCAGGGCCGCGAACACCTTCCCAAAGACCGGCCGTTCGTGCTGGTGGCGAATCACGCCAGTTATCTGGATGCCGTGGTCCTGACCGCCGTGCTCGACCGACCGGTGGCCTACGTGGCCAAAGGGGAGCTGCGCCAACACTTCTTTGCGCGGGTCATGCTGGACCGGCTGGGGACCCGCTACGTGGAAAGGTTCGATCTGCGCCGCAGCCTCAAGGACAGCGAAGGGTTGTTGCACAGCCTGCGCACGGGGCAAGCCCTGGCGTTCTTTCCGGAGGGAACGTTCACCCGGGCCGCGGGCCTGCGCCCGTTCCGCAGCGGCGCCTTCGTGGTGGCCGCTCAAGCCGGGGCACCAGTCATCCCGGTGGCAATTCGCGGCACTCGAGTCATGCTCAGGGGCGACACCTGGTTTCCCCGCCGGGGCCGGCTCGCGGTAGTCATCGGCCCGCCGCTGACGCCGGCTGGCACTGACTGGCGGGCCGCCAGCGAACTCCATCACCGGGCACGTACCGAGATACTCGCCCATTGCGGGGAACCGGACCTGGTGGACGCCGAGCTTGCCCTGCCCGAAAACCCTGGGCGTGGCTGAACCGTCAGTGCCGCGTGAGCTCGACCGCGCCGTCCACCGTGACGGCAAGACGGCTGGTGCCGGCCTGCAGAGCGGGCGGCGCGACCGATTCCCTTGCAGCCATCATGGGAATCGGTCGCATGGCGTCGCCGCCGGTGTTGATCCGGAGTTCGACAATGCGATAGCCGCTGGCACCAAGGTCCTCGCGGATCATGCTTGCCCGCTTGTCGAAGGCGGCAAGCGCATTGCTGATCAGTCTGTTTTCCACCTCCCGCCGGCGCTGGGGTGAGACACTGAAGTCGATTGACTGGACCCGGAGACGGGTCTGCAGCTCGCCTATCAGAGCGGCAAGGTCCTTGAAGTGGGCGCTTTCCAGTGCCAGCCCCTGGCTACCACGCCAGCCTTGCTGCACCTGCTGGTGGTAGACGGGCACGATCCGGTAGCCTTCGCTCTGGGCCTTCACGTCCGGGTGCTTGCGGGCCTGTTCCAGGGCCCATTGCATGGTGCCGTTGATGTCGTCGGCCAGGCGGGCCGGATCCCTGTCCTGCCCGTGCACGACCAGCACGGCCTGCATGGTGTCATTGCTCACCGCCATGGAGCTGCGGGCCTGGAAATGAATCCTGTCGTAGTGGCTGGCTGAAGTCTGCCCTGCCGCGTGGGCAACGTCTACGCAAAGAAGCAGCACCAATAAGCCTGTCAGGATACGCGCATAATGGGTCATCGCCGCTCTCCGGTCTCCTCGCGCGGCCCGGGGCGACTGCGCTGCAGGGAAGGTTCGCTATCAATACCCTATGCTACACTGCAATTCCCGCAGCGGTCACTCGGAGCCGGCGGAAAGCTCGGCTTCTTTCGTCCATGCAGCACGCACCGATCATCGCCCGTGAATCCATCACCGCTGTCATCCTTGCCGGCGGCCGTGGACAACGCATGGGTGGACGGGACAAAGGGCTGATCCCGGTTGCCGGTCGCGCGGCCATCGAATACGCCATCGATGCGGTATCGGACCGGGTCCGCACCCTGCTCATCAGCGCAAACCGCAACCAGGCACGCTACCGACGCTACAAGGCAGCAGTGGTCGGCGACACCCGTAGCGGCTATCAGGGTCCGCTCGCGGGGATTCTCAGCGCTTTGGACGCCGCCGGTTCGGACTATCTGCTGACGCTGCCGTGCGACGCCCCCTTGCTGCATCCCGATTTCGTGGACATCATGGCGACGGCTCTGCCGAGAGGCGACTGCGGTGCCTGCCTCGCCTGGGACGGCCAACGCCTGCAGCCGATGTTCGCCCTGCTGCATCGCTCGCTGGCGCATTCCCTGCGGGAGTTTCTGGACGTGGGAGGTCGCCGGGTCATGGACTGGTTCGAATCCCTGCACCCGACAGCGGTGGATCTCAGCGCTCACCGCCAGTGGTTTTTCAACATGAACACGCCGGCCGATCGGGCCTGGTTGGAAGGACAGCTGGTAGCGGCCTGATGAGCGAACCGTGCGCGCGTCCGCCGGTGCTGGGCTTTGCGGCCTGGAGCGGCACTGGAAAGACCACTCTTCTCACCCGCCTGTTGCCGCTGCTGCGCGAGCGCGGCCTGCGCATCGGCATGATCAAACACGCCCATCACGGCTTCGACGTGGACACTCCGGGAAAGGACAGCTATGAGTTACGCAAGGCGGGCGCCGAGCAGGTACTGGTCGCTTCGCGACAACGCCTGGCACTGATGGTGGAGCGAGCTGCGAGCGAAGAGCCACGGCTGGACGAACTGCTGCGTCACTTCGACGGTTCCGGGCTCGACGTTGTACTGGTGGAAGGCTTCAAGCACCTGCATTTCCCGAAGATCGAGCTGCACCGTGCTGCGCGCCGCAAACCACTTCTGTTCCCCGGTGACAGCTCCATCATAGCGGTGGCAACCGATACCGGCGTGGACACCGAATTGCCCGTACTGGACCTTAACGATCTTGCCGCCATTGCGGACTTCGTCATCGACTATTTAAGTTCCGAACGAGCAACCGACTCAACCCCTCGCAAGCAAGGTGGACAACATGACTGACAACAACAGTACTGCGCCCGACTGCTGCGCGGAAAGCATATCGGGTCTGCTGCAGGTGAGCGAAGCGCGCGAGCGCATTGCCTCCCAGGTGAAGCCGGTGCGGGGCGAGGAGCAGGTTCATTTGAGGGCGGCCCTCGGGCGTGTTCTCGCCCAGCCCGTCATCTCCACCATCGACGTACCCCCGTATACCAACTCGGCGATGGACGGCTATGCCGTGCGCGGTCAGGATCTGCCCGCGCACGGCGATGTGCAATTGGCGGTGGTCGGCACTGCCTTCGCCGGCGAGCCTTTCGGCGAACTCGTCGGCAAAGGCGAGTGCGTACGGATAATGACCGGCGGCAAGATGCCCGACGGGACCGACACCGTCATCATGCAGGAACACGCCGAACGGGACGGTGACCGGATTTGCATCCAGGCAGGCCATCAGCAGGGTCAACACGTGCGCCAAGCCGGCGAGGACATGGCAGCCGGGCAGGCCGTGCTGGAAGCGGGCAGTCGTCTGCTGCCCGCGGACCTCGGCCTGATCGCATCCCTGGGAATCGGGGAGGTCCGCGTGTCCCGGCGTCTCCGGGTCGCCTTCTTCTCCACCGGCGACGAGCTGCGTTCCATCGGCGAGCCTCTGGGCGAAGGCCAGATCTATGACAGCAACCGCTACACTCTGCACGGCATGCTGACGCGGTTGGGCGTGGAAGTCATCGACATGGGGGTGATACGCGACGAGCGCGAAGCGGTCCGCGAAGCCTTTCTCGAGGCATCCCGTTGCGCCGATGCAGTGATCACCTCAGGCGGCGTGTCGGTGGGCGAGGCCGACTACGTCAAGGAAACACTGGACACGCTGGGCGCGGTGGGATTCTGGAAGATCGCCATGAAGCCCGGCAAGCCCCTGGCCTTCGGACGTGTGGGCGACGCCGCGTTCTTCGGGCTGCCGGGAAACCCGGTGTCGGTCATGGTCACCTTTTACCAGTTCGTCCAGCCGGCCCTGCGCGAGATGATGGGCGAACGCGGTGCCGCGCCTATCACCGTGCGGGTGCCCTGCGCCACCGCCCTGCGCAAGGTCCCGGGACGCACGGAATTCCAGCGCGGCTGCCTGCAGCATGATCGCGACGGCGCGCTGGTGGTCAGCACCACCGGTCTGCAGGGATCCCATGTGCTCAGTTCCATGAGCCGCGCCAACTGCTTCATCATCCTGCCCGGCGAATCCAGCGGGGCGGAAGCGGGCGAGCCGGTGGAAGTGCAACCCTTCGAGGGTCTCGTCTGACAGCCGGCTCGTGCACGTCGCGCCGCCGCGGGCCAGGGGTCCGCACCGCCGGCCGGCCTGGGGACGATCGCAGACCGCCAAGCAGCCGCAGCTGACGGACGGTGGCCGCCGCCCGTTCGTACCCCATCGGCGGCGCCCGTAGGACAGCGCGAATCCCGACGTCTACACTGACAGCATGAGATTGACCGCATCACCCCTTCTTACGGACCTCTACCAACTCGCCATGCTGCAGGCCTATTACGACTGGAGCATGGAAGAAACGGCCGTATTCGAATTCTTCGTACGCGACCTGCCGCCACAGCGCAATTTCCTGGTAGCTGCCGGCCTGGAGCAGGTTGTCGAATTTCTGGAAGACCTGCATTTCGACGCGGACGAGCTGGAATGGCTCAGCTCGACGAAGCGCTTCAGTCGGACCTTCATCGACCGTCTCGAGACGCTGCGCTTCACGGGCGACGTACACGCCATGGCCGAGGGCACGGTTTTCTTTCCAAACGAGCCGATTCTGCGAGTAACGGCACCCATGCCCGAAGCCCAATTGGTGGAGAGCCGGATCATCAACCTCCTCCATTTCCAGACCCTGGTCGCTTCCAAAGCGGCCCGCTGTAGGCTGACGGCACCGGGCAAGCTGCTGGTGGACTTCGGCATGCGCCGGGCCCACGGGGCCGAGGCGGCACTGCTGGCGGCCCGCGCAGGGTATCTGGCCGGCATGGACGGCACGGCGACAGTGGCGGCAGGCCGACGTTTCGGCATCCCTCTGTACGGCACCATGGCGCACTCGTTCGTGGAAGCCCACGACGACGAGCTCACCGCCTTCGAGCATTTCGTGCACACCAATCCTTCGGGAGGCACTTTCCTCATCGACACCTACGACACCGAGGCGGCCGCCGGCCGACTGCCGCCCTTGGTACGGCGCCTGCGCGCGGCGGGCATCGAGCCGCGCGGCGTGCGTCTTGACAGCGGCGACCTGGGCGCCCACGCCCGGGCGGTGCGAAAGATACTGGACGACAACGGCCTGCAGGGGATGCAGATCTTCAGCAGCGGCAACATGGACGAATTCACCCTGCGGGATCTGCTGGAAGCAGGCGCACCGGTGGACGGTTTCGGCGTGGGAACGCGGCTGGATACCTCCAACGACGCTCCCTATCTGGACTGCGCCTACAAGCTCCAGGAATACGCGGGCAAACCGCGGCGCAAGTGTTCGGAGGGCAAGGCAACACTGCCCGGGCGCAAGCAGGTATACCGTTGGTACGGGCCGGACGGCCGTATTCAGCGGGATCTGGTGGCGGCGGAGGCGGAAACCCACTCCGGCGAGCCGCTGCTGAAGTCCTGTATGCGGGATGGCCGGCGAACACCTTCGTCGCCGGACCTGGAACGGTCCAGGGCCTACGCCGCCAGCCAGCTCGAACGCCTGCCCCCGGCACTGCGCAGCCTGGATCCGGCTGCCCCGCCCTACCGGGCCGACATTTCCGCGGCGCTGCTCGAGATGGCGGCCGAGCTGGATCGCTCGCCCCATTGAATTCCCACGCGGCGCCCCCACATCTGCCGGTAGGCACCGCCCACCCGGCGACGCCATCGGCCGCCGCGGCCGGCGGCGGCTGCGCCTATCGCCGACCAACGACCGTCAAAAAGAAGCCATGAACGAAGAAATCGACGCCGAAGTCATCGCGGAAGACGACCAGCCGACCGGCTCCGAACTGGCCGTTCCGTCGGAAATTCTTCCCACCACCCTCCACGTGCTGCCGGTAGGCGAGCGCCCGTTCTTTCCCGCCCAGACCGTGCCGGTCCTGCTGGAGGACGACCCCTGGGTCAGCACCGTGGAAGCGGTGGGAGATACCGCCCACCGCCTGGTGGGACTGGCCATGATCAAGAAGCCCAACGGCAAGCGGCCGGGGCCTGAGGACTTCCACGCCGTCGGCACGGTGGTGCGTATCCATCATCCGCTGCGTTCCTCCGGAAAGCTGCAGTTCGTCGCCGAGGGCGTACAACGCTTCCGGATCGTACGCTGGCTGTCCAAGGAGCCTCCCTATCTGGTACGGGTGGAATATCCGGACGAAGTTCTGGAAGACACCGATCAGCTGCGCGCCTATGGCATCGCTATCATCAATACGCTCAAGGAACTGGTGCCGCTCAATCCTCTGTACAGCGAAGAGCTGAAGTACTTTCTCAACCGCTTCAAACCCAGCGAGCCTTCCGCGCTGGCGGATTTCGCCGCCAGCCTCACCACCGCGTCCCGCGAGGAACTGCAAGAGATTCTGGAAACCATATCCGTGCTCAGGCGCATGGAGAAGGTGCTGGTGCTGATCAAGAAGGAACTCGAGGTGGCTCGCCTGCAAGCCCAGATCCGGGCGCAGGTCGAGGAGAAGATGTCCGAACAGCAGCGCAAGTTCTTCCTGCGCGAACAGCTCAAGGCCATCCAGCAGGAACTGGGCATTGCCAAGGATGACCGTACCGCGGATCTGGAACGGTTTCGCGAGCGGTTGCAGGACAAGGAGGTACCCGCGGCGGCGCGAGAGCGCATTGACGACGAAATGCAGAAGCTGGGGGTATTGGAATCCGGGTCACCCGAATATTCGGTGACCCGCAACTACCTGGATTGGACCACGGCGTTGCCTTGGGGTCGATACTCGTCCGACAAGCTGGACCTGGATCACGCTCGCAAGGTGCTGGATCGGGACCACGACGGCCTCGACGACGTCAAAGACCGCATCATCGAATTCCTCGCGGTGGGCAGTCTCAAAGGCACGGTCGGCGGCTCCATCGTACTACTGGTCGGCCCGCCCGGTGTCGGCAAGACCTCCATCGGCCACTCGGTCGCCGATGCGCTGGGCCGCAAGTTCTACCGCTTCAGCCTCGGCGGCATGCGGGATGAAGCGGAGATCAAGGGTCACAGGCGCACCTATATCGGTGCCATGCCCGGAAAGTTCATCCAGGCCATCAAGGAAGTAGGGGTTGCCAATCCGGTCATCATGTTGGATGAAGTCGACAAGATCGGTGCCTCCTTCATGGGCGACCCGGCGTCCGCATTGCTGGAGGTCCTGGACCCCGAGCAGAACGCCGACTTTCTCGACCACTATCTGGACGTGCGCTTCGACTTGTCCAAAGTGCTGTTCATCTGCACGGCCAACCAACTCGATACCATACCGGGCCCGCTGCTGGACCGTATGGAAATCATTCATCTGTCCGGCTACATCACCGCGGAAAAGATGCAGATCGCCCGCAACCACTTATGGCCCAAACTGCTGGAACGCGCCAATATACCCAAAGGCAGACTTCAGATCAGCGATGCGGCGCTGCGCGCGATCATCGAAGGCTATGCCCGCGAGGCCGGCGTGCGGAACCTGGAAAAGCGACTTGACCGGATTATCCGTAAGGCCGCGGTGGAATTCGTCAAAAACAAGGTCCCGCGACTGCGGGTGTCGGCGAAGACCGTCGAGCACTACCTGGGCAAGCCCCTGTTCGAACGAGAGAAACCATTCACCGGTATCGGTGTGGTGACGGGGCTGGCCTGGACGCCGCTGGGTGGGGCCACGCTGAACATCGAGGCGACCCGGGTGCACACGATCAACCGGGGCTTCAAGCTCACCGGCAAGCTCGGCGACGTAATGCGTGAATCAGCGGACATCGCCTACAGCTATGTCTCCTCCCACCTGAAATCCTTCCAGGGCGACCCCGCCTTCTTCGACCGGGCGTTCGTGCACCTGCACGTGCCGGAAGGCGCGACGCCGAAGGACGGTCCCAGCGCAGGCATCACCATGGCCACGGCCCTGCTCTCCCTGGCGCGCAATCAACGCATCGGGCGTTCGCTGGCCATGACGGGCGAGCTTACCCTCACCGGACAGGTACTACCGGTCGGAGGCATACGGGAAAAGGTCATTGCGGCCAAGCGCAACCGCATCGGTGAACTGATCCTACCGGCTGCGAACAAGCGGGATTTCGACGAACTGCCGGAGCATGTCCGGGATGGGCTGGATGTGCACTTCGTCAGTCGCTACAACGAGGTTGCCAAGCTCGTGTTCGACTGAGAGCCGGCCGGGACCTGCCCGGCCGGCCCGCGGGCAAGCCGACACTCAGGACTGGGAAGCTCCGCCCTGCTGCTGCTCGGCAATTTCCTTGCGGACGGCATCCATGTCCAGTTCGCGCGCTTTGCCGATAATATCTTCCAGGGCCGAAGCGGGCAGCATGCCCGGCTGGGAAAAGATGATGATTTTCTCGCGGAACATCATAAGGGTGGGGATGGAGCGAATCTGAAAATGAGCGGCGAGTTCCTGTTCGTCTTCGGTGTTGACCTTGGCGAACACGATATCGTCGTGCTTTTCGGAAGCGGCCTCGTAAATGGGCGCGAAGCTGCGGCACGGACCACACCAAGGCGCCCAGAAATCCACCAGCACAAAATCGTTTCCGGTCACTATCTCTTCGAAGTTCTGTTTGGTCAATTCGACTGTAGGCACACAACGTCTCCCGGTTGCCGTTCCTTGAATGGCGTACGATTGAAAACCATTATACCGCCGCCCCTGGAGTTCCACACAAGGGTAGCACGGGGCGCCAGTCCGGCCAGACACTGTATGGGCAGGCTGAAGGATGGGGCACGTAGCCCTCTGCGTCCGCCCAAGGCGGTCAAGACTGCGGGGGGGGTCAGGATTCTTTAGGACTGGTGTCCGCGTCACGCTGTTCACGCGTTTCGGGTTCGGCATCAGGCATGTAGGTCATATCCAGCTCAATGCGGTTGCGCCCCAGCCGCTTGGCCCGATAAAGCGCCTTATCGGCCCGGTCCACGAATGCGCTGGAGGTTTCGCCGGGTTTGTACAACGCCAACCCGGCGGAAAACGTGGGCACGGGCAGTACGGTACCGTCGTACTGCCAGCGTGTCTCCGTGGCCCGCTTCTTGACCTTGGTGAGCGCCCGCACGGCGCCTTCATTGTCGGTGTTTGGCAGCAGTACCGCGAATTCCTCGCCGCCATAGCGTGCCACCAGGTCATGATGGCGGAAAATGGACAGCACGTTCCGCGAATAGACGCGCAGCACCTCGTCGCCGCCGGCGTGGCCGTATTTGTCGTTGACGTCCTTGAACTTATCCAGGTCAATCAACGCAAGCGAGAGGGGGAATCCGTAGCGCTGCACACGGGCCACCTCGTCCTCGAGGCGACGCAGAAAAGCACGCCGATTCGGCAGCCCCGTCAATTCGTCAGTCAGGCTCAGCAGGCGTACGCGGGTCAACTCGTCACTGAGCTGGCGGCTGTCCGATTCGATGATCTGCAGGTACTGGTGGGTGCTGTCGAGCTTGTCCGCCAGACTGTGGTGAGCGTGTACCAGCTTTTCGATTTCACGAATGAGGGTCCAGCGCAGGTTCTCGAGTTCGGTGATCTCGCCGGCCTGACGCAACTCGCTCAGGACCACTTCGAGAAGCACCCCGAACTCCTCGTTCTGGGTAATGGTCTCCAGCACCTGTTGGGCAAGAGTGGCCTGCAGTTTCTGAATATCCCGCTGCTTGGCATCCAGGTGGGTGCGATAAACGGAGGCGACCTTGTTATCGCCGCGGGGTTTCGCAGCCTCGGCGCCAGCTTGGACCGTCTCCTCGGCAGGCGCGGGCGCAGGCTCGGCCTGGGGCATCGACGCCGGTGGAACCTGGACGGCTTCGGTTGCTTCTACGCCTTGCTCGGGCCGGGCGGCGGAAGAGGCAACCTCTGCAGACGGCGCCTCGGGGACTTCCGGTTCCGCGGGCTCCGCAGTTACGGCCGCCGGCGGCGGGACAGGCGCGACGGGTTCGGGGGCACGTCCGCCGCGCTGTACCTCGGCACTGATGCCGAAAGACTGCAGCAGCGGGGCTACCGCTTCCTCCAGCAGGTTGCTGTCGACCTGACGCAGTTGGTCGCCATAGACCTCCACGTAGGAACGAAGCGCGGCAAGATCGGAGAGGGTCAGAGGCGGTTCCAGCCGGGCCTGCAGCAGCTTCACCTGAACCTGCAGCGGAGAGCCGACGGGCAGTTGACGACAAAAGGCGTCCAGCAGCAGGTCGATGAGGTCTACGTAGGCCTGTTCGAGTTGCCGGTGGCCGCCCACCACCTCATCGAGCATACGCTCCACCTGACGGTAGATGACGCTGCCGGATTCGGTGTGGCGCAGGGCTTCCAGCATGCGCAATACCTTGCGGACCGCGCTGCCGTCAAAGGAAGCTGATTCGTTGCCACTCGCCATAAGTCTGAAGAAGCTCCCGCGAACGCTTCCCTGTTCGCAAAAGGCGGGCACATATTCCGCCCAGAGTTCTAGTTATTCTCTTAAGGTTGTCGGTTTTTCTATCGCCGAGCCGGTCGCCCTGCCGTAGTCCGCCGTTCATCGCACCAACCGGAGCGTTGCGGGCAGATCCCCCGTCGACCATGCTCGCTCAAGTCCGCAGCGCAGCAGCGGAATTGCAGGGCCAAGGTACCCCGGAATCCACGAAAGAACAATTGGCCTTGGCCTGGTTAAACCCACCTAAACGGAGCTTGAACCCCAAGGCGGTTAGGAGAAGCGGTACCCGGAGAGAAGTCCACCCAGCAGGGTCGACGAGTCAATTCGCAATTAATATACAACGAGTTATAAATTTTCTGTTCGGATCGATCTCGACGGACCCGGATAGCATAGCTTCATTTGTAGGATATAGCTTACAAAGCATAGAGCCAATTCCCTACAAGCCGAGGCGTTCGTGCTTACAGGGATTAGGCCTCCGTCGGAGCTCTTGGAGTCACATTCTTGACGCCTGGAAACAAGCGCCGGGTCGGGTGTTACACCCGACCCAGCGAACCGGCCTCAACCAAGGGCCGAAAAGATTCGATCGCGGATTTCCTCCACCTTGCCGATGCCGGAAACCTTTACATATTTCGGCGCAGCATCGTCGCCGCTGTCCGCCCATTTGCTGTAATACTCGATAAGCGGTTCGGTCTGTTCGTGATAGACCGCCAAACGCTTGCGCACGGTTTCTTCCTGATCATCGTCGCGCTGAATAAGGGGCTCGCCGGTCACATCGTCCTTGCCTTCCTCCTTAGGGGGATTGAAGACGACGTGATAGGTGCGGCCGGAAGCGGGATGGACGCGCCGCCCGCTCATGCGCTTGATGATCTCGTCGTCGTCCACGGCGATCTCCACCACGGAATCAATGGCGACACCCTCCTGCTTGAGACCGTCGGCCTGCGGAATGGTGCGCGGGAATCCATCCAGCAGGAAGCCGTTGGCACAATCCGGCTCCTGAATACGCTCCTTGACCAGACCGAGAATGATGTCGTCCGAAACGAGCCCACCCGCATCCATGATCTTCTTCGCTTCCAGACCCAGCGCAGTGCCAGCCTTGACGGCGGCGCGCAACATGTCACCCGTGGAAATCTGGGGAATTCCGTACTTGTCCTTGATGAAATTGGCCTGGGTGCCCTTGCCGGCGCCCGGTCCGCCCAACAGAATGAGTCGCATCGATCTGATCTCCTGGTGGCTCGATAACCATTGATAAAGACAAACAATTATCTCCCAGACCGGAGATTGCGGCCAGTCAACAGAATAAATGGGCCAATGGAGCGGGTTTATATGCCGGTTGGGACACCGGCTGATGGGCGGTCCTACAGAGGCGCAAGCTGACGCGCCATGGCGTCGAGGTAGGAGGCGTTCTGCACCAGGCGTTCCACAATCTCCCCAGCCTGGGCTTCCTCGATGCCCAGCGCATCCATGGCGGCGTGGGGGAGTTCCCCGTCCGCCGCGTCACCGATCTCATAGCGCTTCAGAAGGTGGGTCGCCACCAGTACCAATTGAGGATAGACGGCGTGATCGCCCGCGTAGTTGGGATTGTGGTGTTCCTTGAGGGTAATCGTCACCTCTTCGGGCATGTGCCAGTGGTCCATCAGCCAACCCCCCACTTGGGCATGCCCCATGTCCAGGCACTGGCGCGCCTGACCCATCCCCAGCACACGCTTTTCCAGGTCCGTGACCGGCGTGTCTGGATTGGCGGCCACCAGTTTGTTCAGCAACTGAAATTCCGGCGGAAACAAATGGCCCAGCAACAGAAATCCGAAGTTATGCAGCAGCCCCGCCAGGTAGGCCATTCCGGGTTTGGGGCGCCGCTCCCGCGGTACCACAGCGGCGATGGCCTGCACCAGTGCCGCGCTGTACACGGCGTGCCTCCAGAACGCATGGAGCCCCAGCGGCCCATCCATGGGATTGCGAAACGATTTGCTGGTAGCCAATCCGAGGGCCATATTCAAGACCATGTCGAACCCCAGCACCCGCGCAATCGCGTCATGGAGGGAATCCACTGCGCCTCGATAACCGAAAAACGGCGACATCGCGTAATGCACGATCTGGGCGGAAAGACTGGGGTCGAACTGCACCACGTTGGCCAGGTCGGTGGCGGAAGCGTTCGGATTGCTGCGCAACGCAAGAATGTGTTGTGCCATCTCCGGCATCGCCGGCAGTTCGTAGACTTGCGCGATACGGCGCTGGATCTCCCCGCAGGACGAGAGGCGATCAGTGGCTTGCTGCATCATTCCATCCCCCCCGGCACGACCGGGTATAAACGGTCCGGTTGAGCGGTTGCGAGGCGCAACCCAGACCCTGAGCGGTCATGAACACGACGCCCCATCCAAAACACTCGAATCCAAGCTCGAAACGCGACCCGATCCAGAGATGCCGCTGTCCCGCTCCACCCGTTGTCCGCCAGAGTTATTATGGTGGTACTTACCCGCACCCTCGGATCTGGCACAGGGTGAGGTCTACGTAACGTTATACTCGCTGTTCCATGGGCGAGTCTAGCGATCTGCTTTAGAGAGGTAAAGGAAGTAGTTCACACACTTCGATTTTTACTGCGCCGCCGATGCAGCGAATACGCAACAATCGAGAATGCGATCCGCTCTGGGAGTCGCCGATGGGTGTGAAAAGGCAACGCTCATGACTCAGGTACGAGGTCGTAGCCGCCGCCGGAGCCAGCTTCGTCCATGCCGCTCCGGACAATAGTTCGCGCGTCTATATTGCTATGGCGCGGCCCAGATTCGAACCGGCATCGGACGCCATCGTGCCCGCAATCGTCTCGGGATCAACGTGGATAAACAAGGGCGATGGGAATAGACGACAGCTGTTGCTCAGACCCAACACAGCCGGGAGCAGGCATGGAAGCAGTCAATTCAATTGGACTCTTTCGCCCCAAGGCACGGCGCCCTTGCCCTTGACCAACCAGACCACCGGATAGCTGGGCTCCGTTTTCGGAAATTCACCGTGGGCATCGGTGAAGTAAACCAGCACATCGGGGCGCATGTCCTGGCGCTCCACCCAGTCGAAGACCGGCGTGAATCGGGTGCCGCCACCCCCGCGCAATGCACGCGGCAGGCGGAATTCCTCCCAGGGTTCGAAGGACCATGGGCCGTCCGGCGCCAGTTCGGTATCACAGGCATGGAGCGTGACACGCGCCCGCATCTGCGCCTTCAGGCCATTGACCTCGGCAATGAAGTCGTTCATTTCCTCGGGAGTGACCGACCCACTGGTATCCACAACCACCGTAACATCCACTTGGCTGCTGCGCAGGCTGGGCAGGATCGCATCACCCTCCCGCCGCGCCGGCCGCGTGTAGTTGTAGTCGTCTCTGGCAACACCGGTCAGATAGCGTGCCAGCAGGGCGCGCCACGAAAGCTGGGGCCGCAGCAGACGGTTGACCATCCGCTCCATGGCACCGCTCAGCTTGCCCGCCCGTCTCGCTTCCTGCGCCGCCCCGGCCAGCCGTTGTCGCCACTGGGCCGCCAGACGCTCCCTTTCGCTCTCGCCGAGCGGCGCGGGCCGGGGAGCCGCTCCCGACTCGCCGTCTTCGGCCCCATCGGGCTGCGTATCCTGGGGCGTCCCATCCTGGGGCTTTGATTCGCCCTCACTGCCGCTGTCGTCGGCATCGTAGAGGTGGCCGTCCAGGGGCTGTTCGTCAGGATTCTCCTCGATGAACGGGTAAATCTCCTCGGCGCTCATTTCCGAAAAGCCGTCCCGCACCAGGGCGCCCGGGGGCGACTTCAGGCCGTCCTTGAGAAGCAGGGGATTGACAGCCAGATCGCATGCCACGTCCCAGCGCTGGCGTACCCGGTGTTCGCGGCGGGCGAAGTGCGAGAGCGCGCAGTGCAGCGCCTCGTGGGCGAGCATGAACTGGGTCTGCTCCACGCTCAGGGACTGCACGTAGTCGGGATTGTAGAAAAGAGTACGGGCATCGGTGGCGGTGGTCGGACACCAACGGGCGTCGGCGGGCCGCAACGGCAACCGCAGCACCAGAGCCCCCAGAAACGGCTTATCCAGGATCAAGCGCGCACGCGCCGCACTTAACTTGGTCTGGACCTCGTCGTCAGCCATCACCCGACCTCTGTCACCGTTGCTCAGGCATCGAACAACATGACGTCGGCGACGGACTTGGCCCACTGTGAGAACTGCGGTACCTGGAACAGCGGCCGACCGATCGCACGGTGCATGTCCGAAACCATCATGACACCCATTTCCCGCTGCGGGAAAGCGGCCGCGTATTCGATTATGTTGCCGAGTACGGCCTGGGCGTCGTCTGCGCCTTTTGCGTGCAGGGCCCGACCCACCAGCGCGGTCGCGACGGCATATTGAAGATCGGTCTCATCGGGCACCGGTACCGGTTCGCCGCGCAGGATGGCGTCGATATCGGGCATGCGCTCCAGGTTCTCCACGAACGCGGCCAGTTCGACCCCCGCCGCCGGTCCCACACAGGCTTGCAGCGCCTCGCTCAACAGCCCGGCGTCGTTGCTGAATTTCTGCAGGGCGCGGTGGGCGAACTCCCAGGACCTGGGCGACGGGAAGGCGACCGGATTGTGGGCGGCATCGAAATCGAACAGCAGCTCCGGCCGGAAGCGAAGGAAGGCGATGACCCGCTCGTCGATACCCGACCGGTAGCCCCATGCCACCCAATCGTCCAGATTGGCATCCACTTCGAAGTGGGAGAACCGGTTGGCCAGCGGCGCCGGCATGGTATACGTCACCCCCCGATCTCCCTGCCGGTTGCCGGCGGCGAAAATCGCCCAGCCATCGGGCACCCGGTAGGCGCCCAGCCGCCGGTCCAGGATCAGCTGGTAGGCCGCCGCGGACACGCTGGGCGGGGCGGATGTGATTTCGTCCAGAAACAGGATGCCGTATTCGCCATGGCGGTCGCGGTCGGGGAGCATGGCGGGAATGGCCCACTCCACATGCTCGCCGACGCGGAACGGGATGCCGCGCAGATCGGATGGCTCCATTTGCGACAGGCGCACGTCGATGACCGGAACCTCATGGCGCTCGCCGACTTGGGCCACGATCTGGGACTTGCCCACACCCGGCGGCCCCCAGAGCATGACCGGCGTGTGCTGGCCTTCCCGCGCGCTGAGGAATTCCCGTTCTAGGATGGTGGACAAATGGGATGGACGCATGCCGGCTCCGGTAAAAAAGTCGCGAAAATAAGGTCCGTGCCGCAGCCCGGCACGGGGTTTTGCCTATGTTACTCAGAACGCTCCTAAAATGCACAGCAGCACCGGTACCGGCCGGTTCTCGACCCGAACGTCCCTAAACATATGCCCCTGTCGGTCGATAGGTTGCACACAGGCCGCGGAGATTGACGACGTGGCCGCTGTGCTGAGACCTATGGCCATAGCAACAACAAAGGAGCATCGCTTGGGCACCAGCGCCACCTGGGCTCGTCCCCATATCCTGGTCTGCGATGGCGACCAGAACATTGCCGCCCATCTCGGACGTTGGCTGGAACGGGCCGGCATCACCTATGACTGGGCCCACAGCGTGAGGCGGGCTCGGCAATGGCTCGACCGCTACGAGTACGACGCCCTGACCTTGAATCTGCTGCTGCCGGATCAGGACGGCATTTCCTTCATGCACGAGCTGCGCAGCACGGGGCATCGCCTGCCGGTGCTGGGGCTCAGCATTCGGGGCCTGGCCCGTCGACAGGGACTGGCATTGCCTCTCGGCCACACGGCCGACTGGCTGGACACCGCAAGCGAGCAGGCACGACTGATCTTTGCGGTCAAGACCGCCGTGCAGACGATGCCGGCGTTTCATCCCCGCATTCTGCAGGTACAGACCGATGCCTACGCCGCGGAATTGACCGCCCGCAGTCTCGAGGATTGCGCCGAGCTGACCCAGGCCCGAACGCTTGCCGAATTGCGGCACCGACTGGCCGGTGACGCATTCGATCTGGTGCTGGTCAACCCCGATCTTCCCGACGATCCCGAGGGTCGGGCCATTTCGGTAGTGCGGACCGGTTGCCCGGGAACACCCGTGGTCCTGCACTCCACCTACCGCATCATGGACGATGCCGACGACGCGCGGGCTGCCGGTCCGGTCGGCACGGCAGCCGGCCTGGTGGAAACCATCCGCGGCTTCGCCAACGTAGACAGAACCCCGCTGATCGTCAGCGACAAGGCGGTCAGAAACGCAGGGGTGCGGTAACGCCGCTACTGCGGAAACGCAGGTAGTCGTCCAGAATCAATCGATGATCGAAGACCAGCGGCGGCGGGCGCTGCGGATCGAACAACTCCAGGGAACGGGCGTCATCGTGCGCCTGCGGTGTCCCTTCCGCCTCAGCCACATAGACAACACTCACCGTGTGCCCCCGAGGGTCGCGGGCAGGATCAGAATAGCAGCCGAGCAGGCCCTGCAGACGCACCTGCAGGCTGGTCTCCTCCCCGGCCTCGCGCACCGCGGCGCGCTCCAGCCGTTCGCCGACATCCACAAAACCACCGGGCAGGGCCCAGCCCAGCGGTGGATTGCGTCGCTGGATGAGCACCACCGGACGCTCGCGGCGATCGCACATCTCGATGATGATGTCGACGGTGACCAATGGCGTGACTGGGCGGCTCACGACGGGAACAACCCTGGGTCAGTCGCCGCGCCGCACACGCGCGAGCTGGCGGCGGGCCTTCTTGTCGGGCCGATGGGTCGGGTGTGGCGCGCTGGCCGCTTCCGGACGCCGTCGGGCCTCCCGGGCCGCGACACTGGCATCGGTTTCGCTGTACAGCTCGCGGGCCGCGCTCGCAGGCCCGCGACGGGCAGCCAGCCCCTCCACCACCACCTCATAGGCGACATTTCCCTTGTGGACGCTCAGTCGATCGCCGATCTTTACGATCCGGGCCGGCTTGACCCTCGACCCGTTGACATGCACTTTGCCCCCCGACACCGCCTCCGCAGCCAGGGAACGGGTCTTGAAGAACCGCGCCGCCCACAGCCACTTGTCGATACGCACCGTGGGGCCAGCTGCCGAATCAGGCATATATCACGTCCGTAGCCTCGCAGCAGCGCATTATCTGACCCACCCGCGGGCGCGACCCGCCTAACGGCCGCTCAACAGCAGCAGCAGCTCGTTCAGTCGACCTACGAAAGACGCCGGGTCCTCCAGTTGGCCGCCCTCGGCCAACATGGCCTGATCGAACAACACATGGCACCAATCCGCAAAGCGCGTGTCGTCAGCCTCGTCACTGAGGCGCGTCACCAGCGGGTGTTCGATATTGATCTCCAACACGGGTTTGGAGGCCGGCACCTGGTGGCCAGCTTCCTTCAGGAGCCGCTGCAGATGCATGGCCATGTCGTGCTCCTCGAGGACAATGCACGATGGCGAATCGGTCAGTCGGTGGCTGACACGGACCTCCTTGACCTTGTCGCCCAGCGCCTCCTGCATACGGTTGAGCAGGTCCTTATACTCGTCCTGGGCCTTTTCCGCTTCCTTCTTGCTTTCCTCGTCCTCGATCTCCCCGAGATCCAGCGCGCCCTTGGCGACCGACACCAGGGACTTGCCTTCGAACTCGGTGAGGTGGGAGACCATCCACTCGTCGACTCGGTCATGCAGCAGCAGCACTTCCACGCCGTTCTTGCGAAACACCTCCAGGTGAGGACTGTGACGCGCCGCCGCAAGAGAGTCCGCCGTGATGTAGTAGATCTTGTCCTGCTGGGGCTTCATGCGGCCTACGTAGTCGCTGAGGGACACATCCTGAGCATCTCCCTCGCTGTGGGTGGACGCAAAACGCAACAGTCCCGCAATCCGTTCGCGGTTCGCGAAGTCCTCCGCAGGCCCCTCCTTCAGCACACGACCGAACTCGCCCCAGAAGGCGGCGTATTTCTCGGGCTCCTTCTCCGCCATGGTGTGCAGCAGATCCAGCACCCGCTTCACGGAAGCCGACCGCATGGTGTCGATAAGGCGGTTGTGCTGCAGAATCTCGCGGGAAATGTTGAGCGGCAGGTCATCCGAGTCGACCACCCCGCGCACGAAACGCAGGTAGTGGGGCATCAGCTGCTCGGCATCGTCCATGATGAACACGCGCCGCACATACAACTTGACGCCGTGCCGGCCATCGCGGTCCCAGAGATCGAACGGCGCCCGTGCGGGAAGGTACAGCAGGGTGGTGTAGGACTGCCTGCCCTCCACATGATTGTGGGCCCATGCCAGGGGATCCTCGAAATCATGGGAGACATGCTTGTAGAACGCCTTGTACTCGTCGTCGCTGATGTCCTTCTTGGGCTGGGCCCACAGCGCCGTGGCCCGATTGACGGTCTCATATTCGCCAGACTTGCCTTCCTCCTGGGACGGCATCTGGATGGGCAGGGAGATGTGATCGGAATACTTGTGGATGATGGACCGCAGGCGGAAGCTGTCGAGGAATTCGTCCTGACCTTCGCGCAGGTGCAGTACCACTTGGGTACCCCGTTCCGGGCGGTCGCAGGTTTCCAGCGTATAGCGCCCCTGGCCGTCGGATTCCCAACGCACACCGTGCTCGGCGCCGGCACCGGCGCGGCGGGTGGTCAGAGTGACTTTGTCGGCAATGATAAAAGCCGAGTAGAAACCCACGCCGAACTGGCCGATCAGGCGCGCGTCCTTGGCCTGGTCGCCGGTCAGCGCCTCGAAGAACTTGCGGGTTCCGGAACGGGCGATGGTACCGATGTTTTCCATCACTTCCGCGCGACTCATCCCGATGCCGTTGTCGGTGACCGTCACCGTGCGCTGGTCAGGATCGAAATCGACCCGGATCTTCAGGTCGGGATCGCTCTCGAACAAGGCATCGTCGGTGAGCGCCTCGAAGCGCAATTTGTCGCAGGCGTCCGACGCGTTTGAGACCAGCTCGCGCAGGAAGATCTCCTTGTTCGAATACAGGGAGTGGATCATCAGGTCCAGCAGCTGCCGGACTTCGGTCTGAAACTCCAGAGTCTCCTTGTGGGCTGCCACAGTCATGTTGTTGTTTTCACCTCTGTTGCGAACACGATGCCCCACAAATGGGGGCTGCCGGGCAACCTTTCAAGGCCTCCGTGAGCGGTGGGGCGGACCCCGTCGGAACACCAGGGCCCACGGCCGGCGCCCGTCACCCTGAGGCGCCTGGGGCCGGAGCCCCGCCCAACGGGGCCCCGCGTTGGGAAATCCAGACTTTCGGGGCAGGATGGGCCAACGGGCTGCGGGCCCCGCAGCGGCGGCAGACGCCCGAGGCCGGCAAGTATTCCTCAGCAGCGGTCAGACCGGGGCTCCTTCGTGCTCCAACAGCCAGCGCTTGACCTCCAACGCAGGCCCCGCCACCCGTCCGGCGTAGCCGCCGACCCCGCAGGCCGCCACCACCCGGTGACAGGGCACGACGATCGGAATGGGATTGCGGCGGCACGCCTGACCCACCGCACGTGGGGCGCTGCCGACGCGTGTGGCAAGCTCGCCGTAGGTCAGCACACGACCCGGCGCAATGGTGCCCAGCGCCTGCCAGACAGCCTGCTGAAAGGGTGTGCCACGGGGAGCCAGAGCAACGGAAAAACCGGACGTGGGATCGCGCAGGTAACCTTGCAGTTCCTCGACCAGCCGCTGCGCCGGGACCGTGTCAGGACGACGCACACGGGTGGTTCTCCGATCCAGATGATCGATGGCCACCAGAGCCTCGTCCTGGAACCGGATTCCCAGCCTGCCGAACGGCATGTCCACGACGGCAGCATAGCCGTCGCTGCCCGCCCTATCGTTCACTCGGATGCGCCTTGCTTGCCGCCCTCCGGCTCGGGCACCTGCGGGGCGTCCAGCAGCTGATCGATCTGATGGCGCAGTACCATACGTCGGGAGGGGTCGTGGGTCGCGTTGAGCAGGCCCTGATACAGACGGCGTGCATCGCCGTCGAAGCCCGCCTTGGCCAACGCCCCGGCGGCGTGGTAGCGGGCTGTCTGGGCCCAGGGGTCCATGGCGAATGGGCTCTGCACGATGGCGGACTCCAGGTACAAAGCGCCCGCCTCCTTATAGCGGCGCAAGGCGTTGTAGGAGTCGGCGGTCCAGAACAGCAGCTCGCGACGACGCTGCAGCGGCAGCTTGCGCGTGAGCAGCCGCTCCAGCAGACCGATGGCATCGCGCTGGCGCTCCACGGTCTGCAGATCGAAGATGACCTGCACGAAACGGTCCAGAGCCTTCTTGTCCAGGCTGGGGTGCTGTTTAAGCACCTGGTCCAACAGCGCGGTACCGGCGGCGGCCTGGTTCGCTCGAATGAGCACCCGGGCGCGACGCAACTGCCAGTCCAGAGGGTCGGTACCCGCCGGAGGCTGGTCCAGGCCAGCCATGAGCCGTGACGCCAGGGTCAGGTCCGAGCGGCCCAGGGCGTAGTCCACCAGACGGTAGCGCACCGGCAACGGCAGGCTGTCCGGCCCTGGGAAGCGTTTCGAATGCAGGTATAGGCGGGCCAGTAGGCGGTTGCCATCGGGCAGCTTGGCGATCATGGATGCCAGGTACTCGTGCGCGACGTTGCGTCGCGCCGGATCGGTGGTGGTGAAAGCCAGTACGGCGAACAGGGCACGGGCTTTTACAGGGTCGGCCTTCAGCGCATCGGTCGCGGCGAAGTACCACTGGTCGTCTTTGCCCACCAGCAATTGTTTGCCGTTGCCGAGGTAATGACCGTAGTCCAGGTAGGCCGTCCAGAGCGCGTCGGCATCCGGCTCCAATAGCGCATCGCCAGGGCCATCCGGCATGACGGCCAGACAGTGCTCCAGGGCGGTAATCACCCGTTCGCGGTCACCGGCCGCGCGGGCGGCAGCCGCTGCCGCCGCCCAAAGGTCTGCCTCGCCCCGGGGGTCCTTGGCGGCCTTGGCGGCTAGGCCGGCGGCCTGGGCATAGAGTTTGTCGGGAGCGGCGCTGGCGGTGCGCAGTCGAGCCAGAATATCCAGCGCCCGGGCTTCGTGACTTTCGGCATTTGCCAGCAGTCGGACAGCGTCGTCGGGATGACCACTCTGCAGTGCGACGCGGGCCTGCAGCAAGCGACTCTCGCCGTTCTGTGCGCCATAGTCCTGGCGGTAACGCGCCAACGCGGTACGGGCGTCGTTCACCCGGCCATCCAGCAGATAGCTGCGAATCACCATGCGCCGCCAGAGCGCAAAGGTTTCCGGATCGGCCGCCGCGCCGGGCGACCAGATCAGTGCCCGCAACAAACGACGCGCGTCCTGTCCGCGTCCCAGCTTCAGATCGGCGGCGGCGGCCTGTGTCCTGGCCCAGCGGACGAAATCGGCGGGCAGCCCGGCCGGAAGATGACCGACCCGGGACACCACGCCCCTCCAGTTCTGTTCGTTTTGGAGGATGTAGAGCCGCTCGTGCTCCCAGTTCATCCAGCCGACAGGATCACGTCCCGGGTCGGGCTGCAGCCGGTCCATGCGTTCCAGTGCCAGTTGCCGCGCCCCCGCCTGGGCCAGGGCGGTGACCGCTTGCAGGGCGTTGTCGTCGGCCCGTGCCGACGGTGCGGCGAGCGCCACGCCGCACAGGCACAACACTGCGCCCAGGAACCAAACACGGATACGAGCCGACGTCCGGCGGGCCGCCGGCGGCCAAAAAAAAGACAGGCGCCGCACGGGGCGGCGCCTGTCATCGTGATAGCGGCAAGTCAAAGCGATGCGCCTGCAAAACCACCTGGGGTCTGCCGCGCGCCGGCGTTGCGCCGGCGCCTCAGATCTTCTCTTTGATGCGTGCCGACTTGCCCTGGCGTTCGCGCAGGTAATACAGCTTGGCACGGCGTACGTCGCCGCGACGCTTGACCTTGATGGTCTCCACTGTCGGGCTGTAAGTCTGGAACACCCGTTCCACGCCTTCGCCGTGGGAAATCTTGCGCACGGTGAACGAGGAGTTCAGCCCCCGGTTACGCCGGGCGATCACCACACCTTCGAATGCCTGCAGGCGTTCGCGGTTGCCTTCCTTCACCTTGACTTCCACGACCACCGTGTCGCCGGGGCCGAACGCCGGCACATCCCGGGTCATCTGTTCCTTTTCCAGTTCTGCGATGATGTTGCTCATGACGCTATCCCCTACTCGCTCGCATTCAGTTGCTGTTCGTGCTCGTGCTCGCGGATGAATTCCTCGAGCAAGGTCTGCTGTTCCCCGTCCAGAGTAAGCCGTTCGAGCAGGTCCGGCCTTCTCAACCAGGTGCGTCCCAATGCCTGCTTACGTCGCCAGCGCTCGATTTCAGCGTGGTGTCCGCCCAGCAGCACCGGCGGTACCGCCAATCCATCGATCACCTCGGGCCGCGTGTAGTGCGGACAATCCAGCAGCCCGTCCATGAACGAGTCCTGCTCGGCCGAGTTCTCGTCTCCCAGCACGCCCGGAAGCAACCGGGTGACGGCGTCGATCAGAACCAATACCGCCGGCTCGCCGCCGCTCAGCACGTAGTCCCCGATGGACCATTCCTCGTCGACTTCCAGGTCGACGAGCCGCTCGTCGATGCCTTCGTAGCGCCCGGCCAACAGTATCAACCGTGGGCGTGTGGCCAAGGCCCGCACCATCTGCTGGTCCAGCGGGCGGCCCTGAGGCGTCAGGAACGACACCGGTGCCGGCTCGGCGGCCTGCCGCGCGTCCCGTATCGCGGCGCGTACCGGCTCAACCCGCATCACCATCCCCGGCCCGCCGCCATAGGGCCTGTCATCCACGGTCCGGTGTCGGTCGTGGGCATAATCGCGGGGATTCCAGGTGGTTACCGCCACCAGGCCCCGCTCCATGGCTCGGCTAACGACCCCGTACCGCAGCTGATCCCGAATCATC
Organism: uncultured Gammaproteobacteria bacterium; assembly: GCA_964571225.1. GTDB lineage: Bacteria > Pseudomonadota > Gammaproteobacteria > DATFLG01 > DATFLG01 > DATFML01. Next base: position 18,631 of record CAZNBB010000014.1, on the reverse strand, counting down.
TCCGGGAACAGCGTAACCACGTCTATACGCATAGCGTCTCGGCTCAGAAGTCGGGGTCCCAGTCGACCTCCATCTCGCCGCCGCTCAGGTCGATACGGCGTACCACCTGCCCTTTGACGAAGGGTATGAGCCGTTCCCGCTCGCCCCGCACCACGATGACGTCGTTGGCCCCGGTTTCGAACAGGTGATCCACCACTCCGAGGTCCTGCCCATCCACCGTGCGCACCCGCAGGCCTTCCAGGTCCGACCAGTAGTACTCTTCCGGACCGAGGCGCGGCAGTTGATCGCGCTGCACGGCGATATCCGTGCCGATGAGCCGCGCAGCCGCATCGCGGTCCTCGATTCCTTCCAGACGTGCCACCACGCCTTTGCCGTGCTCTCGGCCTTCCGCCAGCGCCCATGGACTCCAGCGGTCTCCCCGACGCACGGTCCACGGTGTCAGATCGAGAATGGCGGCACGCGGCGCCGTATACGAGTACACACGCACCCAACCGCGCACACCGTACAGCCCCGAAATCCGCCCGATAATCACCAGGTCCTTCGGCGTGCTCACCATCGGCGGTTCACTCATGGCGGGCCGCACCGCTTGCCGGCGTGGCCCGTGCCGCGGCGCTTCAGCCTTCGGCCTGAGCCTGCTGCTGCTTGAGGAGGCTGGCCACTCGTTCAGACGGCCGGGCACCCTGATCCATCCAGTAGCGGGCACGTTCCTGGTCGACCTGCAACCCGACCTCGCCTCCGGCGGCGATGGGATTGAAGAAGCCGATGCGTTCCACGTACCGGCCGTCACGCCGGTTCCGGCTGTCGGTCACCACGATATGGTAGAAGGGCCGCTTCTTGGCGCCGCCCCGTGCCAATCGAATGCTTACCATAAGTGCTTGAATCCTTGATGCATGCTGTTGGTCCGGCCGCCGCGGCTATCGGCGCCGGGCCGCGGGATAAACAGCGCATTTTACGCAATTTTCCACGGAATGGAAGGCCTGCCCAACACCCGCATTGCGGCCATATCGGAGCATAGTTCGTGCTGTCGCCAAAGCTTACGTGGTTGAGCACTCCCCGGGCCTTCAATAAACAGGGAGTTACGCCTCCGGCCCGTCCCAACGCCGCCAAATGTTTCGTTTTTGTCGAGGTTTCTTACACACCGGTTTTCCCGATTGCGCCGCAGCGGACGCTTCAAGGCACTGTTTTGTAAGTTGGGTAACCATCGCTTGTGGAACTCAGGTCACTTATACCGTCGTCGGACAACTTTACAACCGGCTGAGCGGCGGCCGCTTCTTCCCATTGAAAGATCCAGCAACCCACTGAAATTGTTTGGAGTCTGCCATAATGGCATGGCACTTGCTCCAGGTGGAGCCACAATCACCAGGGTGCGGTGTGCCACAATAAAACAAGGAGGTCGGAGGAGTCGCCCGGCGGTTGGATACAGCCTAGCAGGGCCCCATGCGTCAGGCGGAGCGGAGCAACCAAAACCATAACATCCGCTTTCGCCACGCAACTTCAAATGCGGCGGTTACCTCCTGGGCCGCCGCTTTTTATTGCCTGAAATCCGGCCTTGATGCGTCTCGCGGACGTTCCCATCGGAAGCGTTGGCACGCATGCCAGAGGACTGCGACCGGCCCTAGAACGGCAGGCCCTGGGGTAGCCGACCCTTCAGTCCCCGCATCATCTTGTTCATGCCGCCCTTGGACAGCTTCTTCATCATTTTCTGCATCTGGGTGAACTGCTTGAGCAGACGATTGACGTCCTGGACCTGGGTGCCGGAGCCGGCCGCGATGCGACGCTTGCGGGATCCCCGGATCAGGTCGGGGTGCTGGCGCTCCTGCCGGGTCATGGAATTCACGATGGCCACCATCCGGTGGATCTCACGATCGTTGACCTGGTTGCGCACCTCCTTGGGCAGCTCCGCGGCCCCCGGAAGTTTGTCCATAAGGCCCGCCAGACCGCCCATGCCCATCATCTGCTCCATCTGATCCCGGAAATCCTCCAGGTCGAAGCGTTTGCCCTTCTTCAGTTTGGTGGCGAGCTTGGCGGCCTTATCCTGGTCGACCTTCTGCTGGGCCTCCTCCACCAGGCTCAGCACGTCGCCCATACCCAGAATGCGCGAGGCGACCCGATCCGGGTGGAACGGTTCCAGCGCCGCCGTCTTTTCCCCCACGCCGATGAACTTGATGGGCTTGCCGGTGATCGCGCGGATCGATAAGGCGGCACCGCCGCGGGCGTCGCCGTCCGCTTTGGTGAGTACCACGCCGGTCAGCGGCAGGGCGTCGTGGAAGGCACGGGCCGTATTGGCGGCATCCTGCCCGGTCATGCTGTCCACCACGAACAGCGTCTCCACCGGTTCCAGCGCATCGTGCAGACGCCGGATTTCGTCCATCATCTGCGCGTCGATGTGCAGCCGCCCGGCGGTGTCGATGATGACCACATCCACGAACCGCTTGCGGGCCTGATCCACGGCGTTGCGGGCAATCTCCACCGGATCCTGGGATGCGTCGCTCGGGAAGAACTGGGCGCCGACCTCGCCGGCTAGGGTCTTGAGCTGTTCGATGGCGGCGGGCCGATAAACGTCGCAACTGGCCACCATTACCGATTTCTTGCGCCGCTCGCCCAGCCAGCGGGCCAGCTTGGCGGTGCTGGTGGTCTTGCCGGAACCCTGCAGGCCGGCCATCAGGATAACCGCCGGCGGCGCCACGTTTAGATCTAGCTCGTCGCAGGCTTCGCCCATGATCGAGACCAGTTCGTCATGGACCACCTTCACCAACGCCTGTCCGGGCGACAGGCTGTGGAGCACATCCTGGCCGATGGCACGCTCACGCACCCGCTCCACGAAATCACGCACTACCGGCAGAGCCACGTCGGCTTCCAGCAAAGCCATGCGCACTTCGCGCAGGGTGTCTTTGATGTTGTCTTCCGTGAGCCGGCCCTGGCCGCGCAGGCGCTTGATGGTTCCGGTCAGACGTTCGGTGAGATTCTCAAACATGGCAAAAGCGTCCCCAAATCAGGAACTGATGGATGCAGACAGGCAGGCGCCCCTGAACGGTGCAGGGGGTCATGGACAGGACGATTATAACTGGATTGATTCGCCGCCGAACAGGCAGCGGATGGGAAAATCCCGGATCTGTTCCTTGCATTGAGCGTAGATACGCTCCTCGGCGCCGGGTTTGAGGTGGGTGAGATACACTGCCGGGCGATGATTCAGCTTGCCGAGATCGGCGGCGAGCAGGCTGGGGCAATAGTGTCGGGCCTTATGGCACATGTCCATTTCCTGGTCCGCAAACGCGCTTTCCACGATAAGCATATCCAGGCCTGGGTGCCGGTTGAGGGCCGCCCAGAACGTCTCATTGGTAGTGGTGTCGCCGCTGAACGCAAAGGCTCCGCCGCCATCGGTGCTCTGCACCCGGTAGCCTGCAGCGGGCACCACGTGGTTCACCTCGATCATTTCGACGGACCGGCCGCCGATCTGCACCACTTCGCCCGGCTCCATGACGCGATAGCGCAGCACGGGGCGGTCCGCCGCCGGCAGCTGGGTAAAGTCCGGCCACATGACCCAGTTGAATACATGCTTGCGCAGCGCATCCAGTGTTTCGGCCCGCCCGTACAGCGTCACCGGCTCGGGAACCCGCTCGAACACCGAGTCGGCCATCAGCGGGATGCCGCCCACGTGGTCAAGATGTGAATGGGTCAGAAAAATGTGGCGGGTGGCGGCCATCTCGTCCAGGGTGAGGTCCCCGAGTCCGGTGCCCGCGTCCAGCAGAATGTCGTCGTCCACGCGCAGGCAGGTAGTCCGCAGACCGGCACCGATCCCACCACTGCACCCGAGGACCCTGATTTGCATGGACGGCAACTCTACTTTCTCTCAAGTGGATAGCTGTTGCTAGCGAATATCATGCCAGCCGAGCGCAGACCGAACTGCCAGACCGTTCACATCCGGCCCCAAGACCGGCGCACAAATCCCAGCCAATCAGTGCCGTGCTCCGGGCGTGCCTGCCCTTCCGGGTCACCCGGGTGACCCTGAACGTCACCCCGCCTCTTCAATGCCGGCAGCACTTGTGCCATCATGCTAGCGCTTTTTCCCCCGACCAAAGCCTTTTGCCAGCCCTGACAAGCATGCACAGCCACCTAATCGGCATCCTGGCCATCGTCCTTTACCTGATTGCCAGCGCCCTGCTCGCCGTGATCCTGGTCCGGGGCAAGGACAGCATCGTCGGCGGCAAGTACACCGCAATCGGTATCGGCCTGGCCGGCGTGGCCCTGCACGGGCTGGTGCTGTACCCCGAGCTGGTCACCGCCAGCGGCCTCAATCTGGGGTTTTTCAATGCCTCTTCCCTGATCGGGCTGTTCATGGCGCTCCTGCTGTTGCTCATTGCGATGGGGCGGCCGGTGGAAAACCTGGGCATCGCCATGTTGCCGCTCGCCGCTTTGACCGTTGCCCTGATGTTTGCGTTTCCGACCCGCCACATCGTCAACGACCGGCCCAGCTGGGCCCTGGACATCCATATCGCCCTCTCGGTACTCGCCTACAGTCTGCTGGCCATGGCGGCCCTGCAGGCCCTGGTGCTGGCGATCCAGGACCATCAGCTGCACAACCGCCACCCCGGTGGAGTGATCCGTTCGCTGCCGCCGCTGCAGACCATGGAAAATCTGCTCTTTCAGATGATCGGCGTCGGCTTCGTGCTTCTGAGCTTCGCCCTGATCAGCGGCTTCGTGTTTCTGGAAGACATCTTCACGCAGCACCTGGTGCACAAGACGGTACTGTCCATCGTTGCCTGGGTGGTGTTCGCGGTGCTGTTGTGGGGCCGCTGGCGATTCGGCTGGCGGGGACGCATCGCGATCCGCTGGACGCTGGGTGGATTCGCGGTCTTGATGCTGGGTTATTTCGGCACCAAGATCGCCCTGCAGCTGGTGCTGCACCGCTAGTACGCCGCAACGGACCGGGGCCGAGTCCACGCCGCGGCGAGGGACGGTAGCCTCCAGGCCCGCCCTGACAGTCCAAGCCAAATCCCCTACAATCTCGGGCAACGCCACCACAGAGGCAGTTGCCGCTTGGATGCTATTCCGCTAGGTGTGCTGTTCGGCGCACTGGTCTTTCTGATCGTTCTGTCCGGTTTCTTTTCGGGTTCCGAGACCGGGCTGATGATGCTCAACCGCTACCGCCTGCGTCATCTGGCGCGGGCACGGCATCCGGGCGCCACGCGCGCCCAGCGGCTGCTGGAACGCCCGGACCGCCTGATCGGGCTGATCCTGCTGGGCAACAACTTCGCCAACATCGTGGCGTCATCGCTGGCAACCATCATCGGCCTGCGCTTGATGGGTGAGACGGGCATCGTCGTCGCGACCGTCCTGCTCACCCTGGCGGTGCTCATCTTTTCGGAGGTGGCTCCCAAGACCCTGGCGGCCCTGCACCCGGAACGCGTTGCGTTTCCGGCGTCCTACGTATACGTACCCTTGCTCAAGGTGCTGTACCCGCTGGTGTGGGTGGTCAATGCCATCGCCAACAGCCTTCTGCGCATCGCGGGGGTATCGCCCGACGCCGCAGCCGTGGAATCCATCAGCAGCGAAGAACTGCGCACGGTGGTGCTGGAGGCAGGCGCGATGATACCCAAGCGCCACCAGCGCATGCTGCTCAACCTGCTGGATCTGGAGAAGGCCACCGTCGAAGACATCATGATCCCGCGCAATGAAATCGTGGGCATCGATATCAACGAGCCGGACGAAGAAATCATGGCTCAGATCATCCACAGCCAGTACACGCGCCTGCCGGTCTTCGAGGATTCCATCGATAACGTCATCGGGCTCGTACACCTGCGCAACGCCCTGCCCCTGGTGATCGACGGGCACTTCCACAAGAGCGACCTGCGTGAGGTCATGCGCGAGCCGTATTTCATCCCTGAAGGGGCGACCCTGAACCGCCAGATGCTGAACTTCCAGCGCGAACGGCGCCGCATCGGTCTGGTGGTGGACGAATACGGCGACATCCAGGGCCTGGTGACCCTGGAGGACATCCTGGAGGAGATCGTCGGCGAGTTCACCACTGACCCCTCGGCGACCATTCGGGAGATCATTCCCCAGCACGACGGGAGTTTTCTGGTAGACGCCGGCGCCAGCATTCGAGAAATCAATCGGGCACTGCAGGTACAGCTGCCCACCACGGGCCCCAAGACGCTCAACGGCCTGATACTGGAGTACATGGAAACCATACCGGAGCCGGGCACCAGCCTGCTGCTGAACGGCTACCCCGTGGACATCGTCCAGACCAAGGACAACGCCGTGAAGACAGCCCGCCTGCATCCGGCCCTGCGCCGCACCGCACCGGACAACGAGTCCCTGTGAACCCCCTCCAGGCGGGAACGCATTCAGCCTGATTTCAGTCAGCCCTGCGAAACTGTTTTCATCACAAGAGCAGCCAACGCTCTGTAACGATGGGTACAGGAGAACGCAGCAATGAAACGCAGCACAACTCGTAACCTGATAGCCGCCGCGGTACTGACGGTAGTCAGCGGCGCCGTGTGGGCCGGTCACGGTGGCGGCGGCGGTGGCATGGGTGGCGGTGCAATGGGCGGCGTGGGTGCCCAGAGCGGCGGCACGACCACCGAACGGGTGCAGACCCAGCGCTCGGACCAGGACCGCGACCAGGAGCGCTACCGGGATTCCGACACCGAGCGCGACAGCGCCAAAGCGAAGGCCAAGGCCTACGGCGATGAAACCGGCCGCGGCGACCTGGAACAGGACCGTACCCGCACCCGCGACAAGGCCATGGACCAGAGCGGGGGCGGGCAATCCCAGCAGCGGGACCGCACCATGCAGCAGGACCGCGACCAGGCCGGTACGGATAGCGATGACCGGGGCGCCCGCAAACGTTGGTGGTGGCCGTTCGGCGATTGACACCCGCGCCCTTCCGCATCACAACGGCCCCGAGCTTCGGGGCCGTTGTGGTTATGAGGCCTGACACGCATGGACCACTAGGCATCCCCATCCGCTTCAAGTAAAGTCGGGCCAAAGGGATACACCAGCCGGGAAGGAATCTGACGCGTACACAGGGGCCGAGGGCCGGACCATGAAGAAGGTCTACACCGCCGAAAATATCATGATGGTGGGCCACCTGAAGAACGTGCTGGAAGGCCATGGCATTGACTGCCTGATCAAGAACCAGTATCTGTCCGGCGGCGCCGGCGAGTTGCCGCCCATCAACATCTGGCCGGAGATCTGGGTCACCGAAGACGCGGACTGCGAACGCGCCCGGGAAATCATCGAGGATCAGCTCAGCCCCGTGGAAAGCGACCAGAGTCCCTGGACCTGTCCGCACTGCGGGGAAATCATCGAACCCCAGTTCGCCGTGTGCTGGAAGTGCGGAGCCCTAAGACCCGCTGGCCAGGACCGGTATTGATGTTCGAGCTCCATCCCCAACTGAACCGGGACTGCATACCCATCGGCGATTTTCCACTCTCCCGGCTGCTGCTGATGGACGATGCCAACTACCCCTGGCTCATTCTGGTGCCCCGGCGGGCTGACATACGCGAGATATATCAGCTGAGCCGGAACGACCAGCAACGACTGATCCGTGAATCGTCCTATTTGGCGCGGCAGCTACAGGAAGGCCTGCACGCGGACAAGATCAACATCGCCGCGCTGGGCAACCAGGTGCCCCAGCTGCACATTCACCACGTGGCACGCTACGAGAACGACCCTGCGTGGCCGCATCCGGTGTGGGGCGCCGTGCCGCGGCGCCCCTACACGCCCCAGGTGCTGACCACCATGCAGGACACCCTGTACACCCTGCTCACCGAGGATTTCAACCTGCTCTGAGGTCCGTCACGCCCGCGCGATGCGGTTGTGCTCCAGCAGGTGGTCGAGCCACAAGTCCGTCAGGCGCTCCTGCAGCCTGTTCTGGACCAGTCGTTCGTCCAGGTTGTCCAGATCCACGATTTCCAGCGGTTCGTCCTGCCAGGAACAGGCAAACACCGCCTTGGTCCGTTCGCCGGTGGCCGGATCGATCTGCCACTGCAGGCACTGGGAGCATACGCCCTTGAGCATGCACTGCATGGGACCACTGATGGAGGCAATGGTGCGGGGTTCCCGTGCGAAAGCCGACCGCAGTTCGCCGTAGCGCAGGTTCCGCATGGTGCGCACCAGGTCCGGGCTGCCGATGAACATCACCCGGTCGATAGCATCCAGGGAAACCACCTCGCCCAAATCTCCACGGCTGTAGGCCCGCATGACGTCGTCCAGGGACCCCACGGCGCTGCGATCCTGCTCCCGACGCGGCTCGATCGGCTCGCCGTCGCGGGTCACCCACACGATCATGTCCGCCGCCGCTTCCAGCTCCTCCTGACAGAACACTTCGTCGGCGGACGGGAAGGCGCCGATGAACACGACGCGGTTTCCCTGCGCCCTCATGGCGGGCCCGGTTCCCAACACGTGGGCGACACCGCGGCGGCTGCCCACTACCAGCACGGTCTCGCCGCCATCGGGGATGGCAGTGCGCACGCCGGTGGGCCCCATCAGAGCCACCGGCTCGCCTTCGCGGAGCATGGCGCAGATGCGCGAGCTGGCACCCGCTTCCTTGATCAGCAGGGACACCGTGCCCCTGTCGGCATCCACGCCGGCGCCGGTCATGGCCAGCGCTTCGGTCTGCATGGGTGTGCCGCCGATGGTGGGTGCCTGGGTTTCGAAGTTCTGCAGGCGGAAGAACTGCCCGGGCCGGAACCGCCGGGCAGCGAGCGGCGCACGGATCCTCAGCTCCACCATCGAAGGGCTGCGACGCACCACCTGCTCGACCCGGGCCTGCAGCAGATCATCCATGCGACGCCGGAAGCGCTGGTATTCGGCGGGGTCGCCCGCTGCCTGGGCATGCTCGCCCATCTGCGCCATGACGTGGGGATAGGTGCGGGTCGCCGAAGCGATGGCCTTCACCACGCTGCCGTGGAAGGCGGGATGGGTGTCGCCCAGGTAACTCACCCGCTTGTCCTCGTGCTGGTAGGACGTGAAGGGCCCGAACTGCTCAACCTTGCAGTGGGCGGCTTCGGGAACCGGTTTGAAGTCGCCGTCCTGTTGGTCATGGGGCAGATAGAACTGATGGGCCCGCACGAAGTGGCCGCGGTGCTCGAATTCGTAGGCGGTGTTGGGGCGGGCGCCCGTGGCCACCAGGATGGAGCGCGCCGGCAACGTGATCTCCTCGCCGGTGCTGCGCCAGCGGCCGTCCTCGTCGCGGCCCCGCCGCTCGCACAGCAGCGCATCCACGTGACCGTGGCGGTCCAGTCGGGCGGCCATGGGGTTGAGACACTCGGCGTAGAAGATGCCTTCCTCCAGCGCCTTGATCAGCTCTTCGTGGTTGCGCACGTAGGCGGGCGACTCGTCCATGGCGCGGCGGTAGGCGATGGTCACTCCGCCCCACTGGCGGATCAGACCCAGAAAGTCCGGGGCGCGCCCCTCCTGCGCCGCCCTTTCACGCTCGGCCCGCACCAGCCGCCCATGCTCGAGAAACTCGTCGAGCACTTCTTGGGAGGCCTCGTCCAAACGGGCCCGCACATGATCCTCGCCGTACCCGGCCGCCAGCGTTTCGAAGCGCCGCAGCGTCTTCTCCACCTGCACGATGTAGTAGGCCTGCGCCTCGGTGGCGGTATCCACACCCGTCAGGCCGCCACCGACCACCACCGCCGGCAACCGCAGCTGCAGGTTGGTGAGGCTGTCGGCTTTGGCGGCGCCAGTGAGCTGCAGGGCCATCAGGAAGTCGTTGGCCTGGCGCATGCCCGGGGCCAGACTGCCGGGAATGGGCAACGCCTGGGGAAGGCCCGCGCCCACGGCGATGGAAAGATGGTCGAAACCCAGGGCCCAGGCTTCCTCCACGGTGACCGTGCCGCCGAAGCGCACCCCGCCGAAAGCCTGGAAGTGGGGCCGACGGGCCAGGGACAGATACACCAGCTTGAGGAAGTTCTTGTCCCAACGCACCGTGATGCCGTATTCGGCCACCCCGCCGAAACCGGTCATTACCCGACTGTCCAGGTCTTCCACGAGCTCCGAATAGTTCCGGATGGGCCGCTCCAGCAACTCGCGGGGCAGGGGTTCGATCTTCAGCCCATCGGTGCCCACCACCGCGCAGCCTTCCATCAGCAGGTAGTGCGCCAGGGTGAGTCCGGCCGGCCCCATGCCGCTGATGAGCACCTTGCGGCCGTTGTAGGGCTTCGGCGCCCACTGACACCGGCGCAGCGGGTTCCAGCGAATCAGCAGGTCGTAGATTTCCACACCCCACGGCAGGTCCAGCACATCGGTGAGAATGCGGGTCTCGGTCTGGGGAATGTTGACCGGATCCTGCTTCTGATAGATGCAACCCTTCATGCAATCGTTGCAGATGCGATGGCCGGTGATGGCGCACATGGGATTGTCCACTGTGATCATCGCCAGCGCCGCGATGGTCTGCCCGCGGCCCTTGAGCACATGCATCTCGGAGATCTTCTCCTCCAAAGGGCAGCCGGTGAGCGTCACGCCCAGGGGATTCTCCTTCAGGCCCTGGCCGGGGTCCCCCTTCTTCTCGGGAAACCCCTTGGAGCAGAAATCGCCGTCGTGGTCGTGGCAATAGATGCAGTAGTGCACTTCGCTCAGCGCGTCGCGCAGGGACATTCTGGGATCGGTAAGCTTGAATCCGTCCCTCGCCCGGTGGTCCGCGGGCGGACCTTCCAGCCGCCCGACAGGGTCGCCCGGCACCGGCACCAACGGCACCAACCTGCTGTAATCCAGCAGTTCGGGCAACCGGAAGCTGGCCCAATCCTTGATGATCTTCTGGCCCTGCGCCGTGTTGCGGGCCTGCATACACCAGCGCGTCAGTCCGTCGATCGCTTCCTTGTTCGCCGCGGCGTCTTCCAGCAACTGCACGCCATAGCGGGCGATCGCCAGCTCGCGGTCCGGTCCGGCGAGGCCGGCACGGGCCACCGCCGCATCGATGCGGGCATCGAGCTCTTCGAACGATTCGAGGCTGTCCGGATCCACCCGCAGCCGCCGCGCCCGGCGCTGGACATACTGTTTCTTGAAATGGAACACCGGGTCGTGCGCCAAAGTGGCCCGTGCCGACGCCTCCAGCTCCCCTTCGATTCCGAACAGCTCCGCGACAAAAGCTTCCAGAACCGGCGCGCAGGCGAGCAGCAGCTCACTCACTTCCGTGGCACTCAATTCACGCTCGCCGGACCGGTACGCCACCAGAGCTTCCTGCCAGGCCGGCTCGAGACCTTCCAGGCGGGTCATGAACTGCTGGTCGAGTCGCTGCAGGCCTTCGGGGCTGAATAGGTCGTTGAATTCGATGTCGTCGAGCTTCAGGGTCGGTTGAGTCATAGGAGAATTCTTGCACCGCTCGCTGGTAGAGACCCTGCTGGCAGGGACATGGAACTGGGCATTTTACCTGCACGCTTTCGTAGTTGCATGATTTACCCTGTCTTATCAGGGTTTGAACCGTTCAATCGGGGATGGTTCGGCCGCGACCGGGCCGGTAAGACTGAAAGTGCGGGCCACCACCCGGCTTCGCCGGCGTCGCAGAGGTCTTCCCGGCGACGCGGGCGGCCCGCGCGGCCGGCCCGCCCGCGATCCACCGCACTTCGAATAGAGGGAAGCCCGACCGGCAGGCGGAAGCCGTCAGTCGCCGGCCGGCCGGCGGCCGAAAACGAACAACGTGTCGATGTCCAACCACAGGCCGTTGGCGGTCACCAGATCCTGCACGCTGGCCAGATGCTGTTCACGGAAAGCCTCCCGTGCCGGTGCGTCAAGACGTTCCACGAACCCCCGAAAGCCGGTGTTCCAGACCACCTCCCACCATTCCTCCACCCCGGTCAAATGGTACCCGAGGGACTCACGCTCGACGCTGACGTCCGCGAAACCCGCCGCTTCCAGCAATTGCCGACAGTCCTGTTCAGCAGACAGTCGCAGCCACGGGAAGGAACGCCTGCCCTGGGGGAACTCCACGCCGTTGGCTTCCAGCTGGGCACGCAGAATTTCGGCCATGGGCTGGAAGGCATCCGGTCCGAAGCAGGTGAACGCCATGCGCCCACCCGGCTTGAGGACGCGCCGCCACTGAGTGAGGGCATGATGCATGTCGTCCAGAAAAAACAAGCCGAACGAGCTGGACACCGCATCGAAATACGCGGACCGGAATTCCGGCGCTTCGGCGTCCATCCAATGAAAGTCAATGTTGGTCAGACCCATCTTGCGGGCGTTGAACTGTGCCTTGTCCAGCATCCCTTCGGACAGGTCTATCCCGGTGACACGGCCGCCGGGCGCCAGTGCCTGGGCAGCCGCGGTGGCTACGGCGCCGGTACCGGTAGCCACGTCCAGCAGTTTTTCGCCGGGCCGAAGCGCCATCCGCTGCACCAGCCGGTCCGCGCAGAATGGAAAGAAACGCAAAGCCGCGCGGTCATAGTGGGGCGCCAGCTCGTCGAAAAGCGCCGTCACCCGCCTTTTGCGTTCATCGACAGCGCTACTTTCCTGAGGTATGTGGGACATTGTCGTCTTTCCGCGTCGGTCCGTTTCCAGCTCACGTACGGCGTCGCTCGCCGAAGTGGCCACCGTGAGGCCGCCGGCTTCCTCCGACAGCGTCGGCGGACCCACCCGGGCAACTGCCGGTCGATCCGCGAGGCCCGCAGTCCCAAGGAAGCGTGGTCGTGGAAGGATACCCGGGGCCGCGAGTCCGACCCCGCTTAATCCCCGAGGCGGGTGCTCAGCAACCGGCCGGGGTCGCCGGAGGTGTGCCGCACAGCCCGGATGGCACAGCCAGGAATGCAAATAGGAAGTATTCAGCTTCCAAACTTTACCGCGAAACCGGATGCCTTACAACGGTGCCGCCGGCAACCCTTGCCGCCGCGATCATTACCACGGACGCGACATAGTATGGAAATGGGATAAATGCAACGGTACAGTTGGATGTGGCTTTGCAGCCCGCCCCTGCGTATCGACCATGAGGCTTCCGACGATGCCCCAAACCAAGATCCTGCTGGACGAATCCGAGATTCCCACCCATTGGTACAACGTCATCGCGGACATGCCCACGCCGCCATCTCCACCGCTGGGTCCCGACGGCAAACCGGTGGGGCCCGATGCCCTGGCGGCCATATTTCCGGACGCGCTGATCGCCCAGGAGGTCTCGGGCGAACGCTGGATCCCGATCCCCGAGGAGGTGCGGGAAATCTACCGCCTGTGGCGCCCTTCCCCCCTGTTCCGGGCCCACAGGCTCGAACAGGCCCTGGGTACTCCTGCCAAGATCTACTACAAGTACGAGGGCGTCAGTCCCGCCGGCTCCCACAAGCCCAACACCGCCGTTGCCCAGGCTTTCTACAACCGGGAAGCGGGCATCCGGCGTCTGAGCACCGAGACGGGCGCCGGCCAGTGGGGCTCCTCCCTGGCTCTGGCGGGCCAGATGTTCGGCATCGATGTGCGCGTGTACATGGTGAAGGTCAGCTACGAACAGAAGCCGTTCCGTCGCTCCATGATGCACACCTGGGGGGCGGAGGTGCTGGCCAGCCCCACCGACCAGACCGAAGCCGGCCGCCGCGCCCTCGCTGAGGACCCCGACAACCCCGGGTCCCTGGGGCTTGCCATTTCCGAAGCGGTCGAGGAAGCGGCATCGCGCAAGGACACCAACTATGCGCTGGGCTCGGTGCTCAATCATGTGCTGCTGCACCAGACGGTCATCGGTCTGGAAGCGAAAAAGCAGTTCGAGAAGGCCGGCGATTATCCGGACATGGTGTTCGCCCCCTGCGGGGGCGGCTCCAATTTCGGCGGCGTCGCGTTCCCGTTCTTCGCGGACAAGGCGGCCGGCAAGGATGTGCGTCTGGTGGCCGTGGAGCCAACATCCTGTCCCACCCTCACCCGCGGCCACTATGCCTACGACTTCGGCGACACGGCCGGGCTGACCCCATTGATGCTGATGTATACGCTCGGCCATGACTTCATGCCGCCCAGTATCCACGCCGGCGGCCTGCGCTACCACGGCGACTCGCCCTTGGTCTCCCAGCTGTTCAAGGAAGGGCTGATCGACGCGGTGGCTGTGCCCCAGGTGCCCACCTTCGAGGCCGGCGTCACCTTCGCCCGGGCCGAGGGTATCATCCCGGCCCCGGAATCGAATCATGCAGTGCGCGCGGTGATCGACGAGGCCCTGGCATGCAAGGAATCCGGGCAGCCCAAGACCCTGTTTTTCAATCTTTCCGGCCACGGCCACTTCGACATGGCCGCCTACGACAAATACTTCAACGGGGAATTGGAGGACTACGCCTATCCCGATGCGGCCATCCGTGCGGCCCTGGATCGCCTACCCAAGGTGGCCGGAAGCGGCGGCGCCTGAGGAGGAGCGCCGAAAATAAAGAAAATGTGCACTGTGCACGATATAGGGTAAGGACCGCGGCTTATACTTTTTTGCATTCCGGCTCGCGCCGGAGCTACCAGGGTGTATCGATGCCCAGACTGACGCTGTCGTTCAAAGATAAGAGGCTGAAAGTCTATCCTCTGCTGGAGGATGAATTGCTGGTGGGACGGGACCCGGCCTGCGGCGTCCATATCGACAGCCTGGCAGTGGAACCGGTGCACGTGCGGATCCATCGGCTGGGGACGGACTATCACCTGGTGCCCGCTGAAGGGGTTACCGGGATAGTGGTCAACCATCAACCCATCAGCGGGGATTGCCAGCTGCACGATGGCGATCTCATTCAGATCGGCAAGCACACCCTGACCTTCGCCCAGGAAGCAGTCACCGACGAGCCCGCCGCCGCCATGCCGAGCAACCGGCCGATGGTCACCGGTTGGATGCAGATCATGAGCGGCTCGCACCTGGGCCGCACCATCCGCCTGGATCGGGCCATGACCCGGCTGGGCAAATCGGAATCGCAAACGGCGATGGTGGTACGCCGCAACGACGGCTACTACCTGTCCCACCTGCAGGGTGACAATTCACCCCTGGTGGACGACCAGCCCATCGGCGAAAGCACCCATCGACTGCGCAACGGCGAAGCGGTGCGCATAGGAGACCTGGAACTGCACTTCTTCCTGGAAGAGACGGGCCACGAAACATCCAAAGCGCCTCAGCGTCGCTTCAGCCGAGTGCCGTTCGACGGGGCTGCCACCTTGAGCGATGCCGAGCACCAGTGGGACACCGAAGTCATGGACCTGTCACTGAAAGGCGCACTTATCCGGCGCCCGCCGGAATGGTCCGGATTTGCCGGCAACGACTATCAGTTGCGTCTGCAGCTGGACGATGACGTGGAAATCGACATGGACGTAACTGTGGCCCACGTGGAAGAGGACCGGGTGGGCCTCACCTGCCGGGACATCGACGTGGACAGCGTCACGCACCTGCGCCGCCTGGTGGAGCTCAATCTGGGCAGCGCGGACCTGCTGGAACGGGAACTGGCAGCGCTGGGATAGAGGCGCTCCCACGCCTTTGAAGCTATATTTCGTCGATCACATCCGCCAGCCGGCGGGCACCGACAATCTCCATGTCGTTGATCCGGCCTGCGCGGGGCGCGTTGGCCATGGGGACAATGGCGCGGGCGAATCCATGGGTGGCCGCCTCTCTCAGCCGCTCCTGGCCGTTAGGCACCGGGCGGATCTCGCCCGCCAGACCCACCTCCCCGAACACCACCAGATCGGTTGCCAGGGGGCGGTCCCGGAAACTGGACAGGATTGCCAGCAGCACCGCCAGATCCGCAGCGGTCTCGCCTACGCGCACGCCACCCACGACATTCACGAACACGTCCTGGTCAAGTACCGCCACACCCCCGTGGCGGTGGAGCACCGCCAACAGCATGGACAGGCGGTTCTGCTCCAGCCCCAGGGTCACGCGGCGAGGATTGCTTAGGGGACTCTGGTCCACCAGCGCCTGCACTTCCACCAGCAGCGGCCGGGTGCCCTCACGGGTCACCATGATGACGCTGCCCGGTACCGGTTCGTCATGGCGTGACAGAAAGATGGCCGACGGATTGCTCACCTCCCGCAGGCCCTTGTCGGTCATGGCGAACACGCCCAGCTCGTTGACTGCGCCGAAGCGGTTCTTGATGGCCCGGATGACACGGAAACGGCTGCCGGACTCGCCCTCGAAGTACAGCACGGTGTCCACCATGTGCTCCAGCACCCGCGGACCGGCCAGCGTGCCTTCCTTGGTGACATGGCCTACCAGGAACAGGGCGGTGCCGGTCTGCTTGGCGAAGCGCACCAATTGGGCGGCACTTTCCCGCACCTGGGCCACCGAGCCCGGCGCCGACTGCAGGACCGTGGTGAACAACGTCTGCACCGAATCGACCACCATCACCTGGGGACGCTCCCGGCACGCGGTATCCAGAATCGCCTCCACGGAGGTTTCCGCCACCAGCCGCACCCGGTCGCCGGCCAGCCCCAGCCGACGGGCCCGCATGGAAACCTGCTCGGGGGACTCCTCGCCGGTCACGTAAAGCGCTGGCAGCTGGGCACCCACTGTCGCCAGGGTCTGCAATAGCAGGGTCGACTTGCCGATGCCCGGATCCCCGCCCAGCAGCACCACGGAGCCGCTCACCAGGCCGCCACCCAGTACCCGGTCCAGTTCGGCCAGGCCGACCGGCGTGCGGGCCTGGGCCTCGGGCTCCACTTCGTCCAGGGTCTGCACCGGGCGTTGGCCGCCTTCCCCGGCATAGCCGGCGAAGCGGGGATTGGACTCCACCGCCGCGGTGACGGCGACTTCCAGCAGCGAATTCCAGGCCCCGCAATCGGCGCACTGCCCCGCCCACTTGGGACTCTGGGCACCGCATTCTGAGCAGCTGTAAAGGGTTTTGGTCTTGGGCTTGGCCACGGCTCCGCTCTGAGCTCACATCTCGGGTGTGGCGCTAGCGGCCATCGCGGGATTCTCCACAACGGCGCCATGACGCGGGTACCGGGGCACCCTCTCGCTGACGGCGCACAGCAACTCATAGGCGATGGTGCCAGCGTGCTCGGCCACCTCCTCCACCGCCAACTCATCGCCCCACAGCACCACCGGATCGCCCACCCGGGCGTGGGGATGCCCGCGAAGATCGATGGTGATCATGTCCATGGACACCCGGCCCGCCAAGCTCGCCCGTCGTCCATTGACCAACACCGGGGTACCGGAGCCGGCATGGCGTGGATAGCCGTCCCCGTAGCCGACGGTGGCGACGCCTACCGGCATGTCTTCCGGGCAGGTCCAGCTGGCGCCGTACCCCACCGCATCCCCCCGCCGATGCCGATTGATGGCCACCAACTGGGTGCTGAACGTCATGGCCGGCCTCAGCCCCTCCTGGGACCCCGTGCCGCCGAGAAAGGGGGACACCCCGTAGAGCATGACGCCGGGGCGCACCCAATCCAGATGGGTGGCGGGCCAGCCCAACACCCCCGCGGAGTTGGCCAGCGAACGCGGACCATCCAGCCCGGTCACGGCAGCGTCGAACGTCTCACACTGGTCGTGAGTGCGCAGGGAACGGCGGTCGTCGGCGCAGGCCAGATGGGAAAGAAAACCCATAGACCCCACAGCGGCGCAGGCGCGCAGCCTGGCGGCCGCGGACGCGACCTCGTCGGGCGCAAAGCCAAGCCTGTGCATGCCGCTGTCCACCTTGAGCCAGACAGCAACCGGGCGCGGCACTCGCACCTTCTCGAGACTGGCGATCTGCTCGGATTGATGCACGACGATGTCCAGCCCTTGATGGCTGATGACATCCAGTTCGTCGGGATCGAAGAACCCTTCCAACAGGGCAATACGATGCTCGACGCCGTTGTTCCGCAGCACCAGCGCCTCCTCCAGGCTGGTGAGCGCGAAGGCGTCCGCCTGATCCAGGGCGCGGGCCACCGTCAACAGGCCGTGGCCGTAGCCATTGGCCTTGATGACTGCCATGACTCGACTTGCCCCGGCGGCTTCCCGTACCCGTCGAAGGTTATGCTGCAGCGCGACAGGGTCGACCAGCGCATGCACGGGGCGCGTCATGAATACTCCTCATCCCCGTAGAAGTTGTCTGCGTAGTTTTCGAAACGCGTGTACTGGCCCAGAAAAGTCAGCCTGCGCATGCCGATGGGACCGTTGCGCTGCTTGCCGATGATGATTTCGGCCGAGCCTTTGTGCTCGCTGTCCTCGTTGTAGACCTCGTCGCGATAGATGAACACGATGACGTCCGCGTCCTGCTCCAGATTTCCCGAGTCGCGCAGATCGGACAGGATCGGGCGCTTGTTGCTGCGCTGTTCCAGCGACCGGTTCAGCTGGGACAGCGCAATCACCGGAACGCGTAGTTCCTTGGCGAGTGCCTTCAGGCCGGCAGAAATGGCGCCGATGCGCTGGGTTTGGTTCTCGCCCTCCGCCCGCATCAGTTGGAGGTAGTCGATGACAACCAGCTTCACGTCGTGGGCGCGCTTCAAGCGTCTGGCGCGGCTGCGCAGCTCGCCGATACTCAATGCGGCGGTATCGTCGACAAAGAGCGGCGCCTGGCTTAGGCGGCTGACTGCGCTCGCCACCAGGGGCCAGTCATCATCATTGAGGCGGCCGGTTCGGAGCCGTTGGTAATCGACCTTTCCGACTTCGGAGATTGCCCGCTCCACTATTTGCTCGTCGCTCATCTCCAGGGAGAAAAACGCGACCGGCTCGCCGCGCATGGTGACATTCGTGATTAGGTTGCCGGCGAAGGCTGTCTTACCCATGGAC
>CAZNBB010000013.1:0-46075 GCA_964571225.1 uncultured Gammaproteobacteria bacterium | reverse complement strand
CTTTCAGACCCGAGGGCATCCGATGAGCGGATTTATCGAGGGCGAGAATCGCAGTTAGGCCACGCTGCAGAGAATAATGGGGACGGACCACAATTTTCTGAGAGACGGAAACGCTCGGAGCCGTTGACAGTCATCGGCTAGCGTCTTCCGATTCGGCCAAAATCATTTGGCCCATGCGGCTCATGTCCACCGGGCGGCCATTGGTCGAGCCACCACATCCAACCAAGAGTGATCCGGAAAGGGGCGAGCCCAAGTATCCCAGTTTTAACCATAGGCGCGTTCGCAGAAACGATGCGCCTTGGTGAAGCCCGGCGGCGGTGCCGGTAGCCCCGGGGAACTTCCGAGCTATATTGGTATCATCCGCGTCTCGCCGTGGCGCATGAGCCAGACGGATTCGGCGGGCAGCCCATGCTCGCGCAACGCTTCTGCAAGGTCCTTTGGGGGTTGATCGAAGGGCTCCTGGGTCAGCATGAAGGTGCCCCAGTGCACGGCCATTGCCTGCGCGGCCTCTAGGTCGAGCATCAGTCGCACCGCGTCGGCGGGGTTGACGTGCATTCGCTTCATGAACTCGCGTGGCCGGTAGGCGCCGATGGGCAGTGCCAGGAAATCCACCGGGCCGAGCCGCTCGCGGATGGTGCGAAAGTCCGCGCTGTAGCCCGTGTCGCCGGGAAACATGAAGCGCCACGGCGCCCGGCCTGCGGCTTGCCACTCCAGCAGGTAGCCACACCAAAGGGAGGCATTGGTGTTGAAAGGGGTCCGCCGGCTCCAGTGTTGTGAGGGTGTAAGAAAGACCCGTAGTCCTTCGTGCGCAGAGGGCTCGTCGTCCGTAAGAGTCACCTCGGCGCTCTCCCACCAATCCAACTCGGTCACCGGCGCAATTTTTCGGGCGTCGAACCACCTCTTCAAGCCGAGGGGCACATAGAATCGTGGACGTTGCCCAGCCTCAACCAGCGCCTTAACCGTCGCTTGGCAGAGATGGTCGTAATGGTTGTGCGTCACCAGTACCGCGTCGATTGGCGGCAGGTCCCGGGGATGCAGGGGAGCGGGGACACGCCGGGGGGCACCGACACGCCCGTAGGGCCCGGCAAATTCGGCCAGCGTCGGATCCAGGAGTATGTTCAGCCCGCCAACCTGGAGCAGGATGGTGGCATGCCCGAGCCATGTGACCACCGGTTCGCGCTGTCGCGCATGAATGCGCGCGAGATCCACCGGGATACTCCAGCGGCGGGCGAATGCCTCATACCCACAGGCCGGCGGCGCGGTCGGCCTGAAATCCCCCCGAAGTGAACGCCAAACCATTTCGTACCAGGGAAAGTTGCCGATGACGACGGTGGCATCGGTGTTCCGAAACGTCTTGCCCATGGAACGGGATGGATTCAAGCTGGACGGGGGTCTCTGGATGACAGGGAGAAGGCTCCCGTGTCGTAGCGTGAGTATTGGTAAGAATAAACGCCAATTTCTCGGCCAGTCAACGCGTGGTTGCGCATGTCACCATGGGACCCATGGCGCCTGTTCCAGAAATAATGGGGACAGACCCCAATTCTCCGGACTTAGCTGCTGCCCGACGGCGCTGAGGTACTATACGTGCGCGGAGCGCGGTTGTAGGGGCTGGACCACGATTAGGGTTTTCTGAGCGTAGAGCGTAATTCGGAGGCTAGTGCTTCGCGGTCGGTCGCGTAGTGCCACTTGCGGTGGCAGTTCGGGCATAAGGCGGCCGCATTCTATAAGGTATCGGGGCCACCGGTGGCGAGAAGGTTGATGCGGTATAAAAAACAGCGGGACAGATCTATTTTTCCTCGCGCTAGTGTACCCGCGTCACTCATCCATGTCCGAGAGCGATTCTTCCTAATATTGAAAAACTGTGTGCTCTGCCCGAATTGTTTGGGCCGCCTCGGGCCGACCGGTCGCCATAACCTGGACGATTGCCATAAACGTCTGCTTATGAACGGATCATTGAACAGGGAAGCTGCCGGTTGGCCTCATTCGTAGCTGTGGTCGCGGCATAGAAATGGGACCCGGGCCGATGTTCCGGGGAACAAATGGGGCCGCCCATGAGGTTTACTGGCAAATGTCCGTCTGACAGCAACGGGATGCGGTCTATTGTGAGACGAAGACAACAGACGCACGGCGCGTGGCCTCTGATTTCTCGTAGGCGAAGCGAATAAATGACGTGTCCCACGCAGAGGAACGAATGGGAAAATAAACGAGGAAAGCGCGCATCTTTCCGCCAAACAACTGAACGACAGACACGCCGCCAGGAACCTGCGCCTTGTCTCGGCGTTATTGCAGACGAACGCCGGCGCCACCTGCGCTTTTTGCCGAATACATTGCCGTGTCGGCATGCTTCAGGACTGCGGATACGCTCTCTCCGTCGTCAGGATAGAGCCCGATTCCGATGCTAACCCCAATCCGCACTTGCTCCCCGCCTACGTCGTACGGCGTACCCACGACGTCGATGATCTTCTGGGCAACCAACTCCGCATGCCCCGCGTCCGCGATGTGGGGCAAAGCCACGATGAATTCATCACCGCCTTGGCGGGCGAGTATATCTTCCTTCCTCAGCAAAGCACGGACTCGGCGAGCGACTTCGATCAACACGAGGTCTCCGGCGTCATGGCCGCGGGTGTCGTTGACTTGTTTGAATCCGTCGAGATCCAAGAACAGCACGGCCACTTTGCTGCGCTCGCGCTCAGCACGCATCAGCGCTTGATCTGTGCGTTCGAGAAACAGATGACGGTTCGGCAGATCTGTAAGAGCGTCGTGGGTCGCCATATGAACCACGCGTGCCTCACTGCGTTTTCGCTCGGTGACGTCTCGCATGGTCGCTACAAACACCCGTCGGTGGTCGAGATACATTTCGTTCAGGTGCAGGTCCAGAGGTACCTGCTCACCATTTCGACGTTGGCCGAGCACCTCACGGCCGTTTCCCATCAGTATCGAGTCTCCACGATCCAAATAGCGCGCAATGAAACTGTCGTGTTTGCTATGGTCCGGATCCGGCATGAGGAAGGATACGTTCTGGCCGATGATGTCCGACGATGAGTACCCGAAAATCCGTTCGGCGCCAGGGTTGAATGCTTCGATGGTTCCGCGAGAGTCCGCAACGACGATGCCATCGTCAACGCTGTCGAAAAGCGTCCGCAGCCGTGTTTCGCTGTTGTGCAAGCGTGCCTGACTTTGCCGGGCCTCTGCTTCAGAGGCGACGACGTCGCGCACGAGTGGCGCGACCAGCCAGTGCAGAAGTAACAAGCCACTCAGCACCAGCACCGCCAACGCCGGTACTATGTAGGGAAGCGTCTGCCATATAGGTGCATACAAATCGTGGGCGTCCAACTTCAACACCATCCCCAAGCCTGTTCCAGCCAACGGTGTGTAGGCGGCGACCACCTCGCGGTTTCTGTAGTCGCGGGTAATCTGTACCCCCGCCTTGCCGTTCAGCGCACGCGCCATGGGCAGCAGTTGTCCGCCTACCCGTTTGGGTACGTTCGGTAGAGGCGTAGGGTGCAGTCGAGTTGGCAGGCACTTCATCGATTTGGGACCCGACCCGCAAACAGCCAGTTCCGCGCTCGGGCCCAAGGTCGATACGTTCAGCAAGACGCCGTCGAGTCCCTGGAGCGGAGCGTCGGCGAACAGGTACCCTAACGGCCGACCCTTACGCTCGATTTCCAGCTTCATCCGCAGGATGAGTCCGTGGCGCCACTCCAGCTTGGTATGGCGATAGCCCGCCAAAGGCAGGGCTATGGCGGGCGTACTTGGAAACATGCCCGCACTTGCCACTGTACGTGCATGCCTCGTCTCGATGGCCAACGCAGAAAAACCCGTTGTCAAGAACGACCGCATGGCTCGTCTTAGTGCCAAAGCAGCCTTTTGATCCCGCGGGTCCTGGTTCAGCTTGTGCAACTGCTGGATCAGAAACGGTCGGGTGACGATGGTAAGGGCGCGACGGGCGCCGGTATTGATTTCCGTATCGAACAGGTGGGCTCGACTTTGGAGCGCGAATTGCAACTGCCGGCCCAAGACGGCCTCACCCTGATGCTGCATGATGCGGAATATGACGAACCCAGAGATCAGGATGACGCCGGCCAGGATCCCCGCCCCGAAGACGATAATGCGCCGTTCTTGTGATTCTATTGCCAACGCGGACTCCGCTTCGGAACAGCGCGGCCCTCGGGAGTTGATTCGGAGGGCATTCGTCGGGTTCTGTGGGCCAGTGTACTGACCGGTAGTGCAACGTGGTTCAGAGGGCCTTGGCTCTGAAACGGTGCGTGGTCGCCCGTCCCGAAGAATTCAATTACCCGTAATCGCTATATGGCAATGACGAATAGGATATTTTGAGCGCACCACCCAACTTAGCCAAAACGCAGACTATATGACAAGCGCTGCAGCAACGTTCCGGTGACACTCCATATACGGCGATAATCGCGAGAAAGGGGCGACACGGCGCCGCTATTTGTTGTGGTGCAGGGCAAATGAGAAAAACCGGGTCAGAGAGCAAATTTTCCAAATATTAGAGAACTTCGATCCCTGACCCGGTTTCCGCCTTGCCCTAAGAAGTCGCCAGCGTTGCAGTGCCGGAGATTATGTCTTGGCCGCGATGGCGCGTATCTCGCTGATCTGCTTTTCCTTGAATTCCAGTTCCCGGACCAGTTCCTTCACCAGTGACGGACCGGCGGCGTAAGAACGTGCGGGGCCAATCTTGAATCCCAGTTTGGTGATCTGCTTGGCGAGATATTCGAGTTCCTCATCCGCCAGCACGCCGCTCTTGCCGGCCAACACCTTTTTTGCCTCTTTGATCAATAAGTCGCTCATGCTTTTCCCTGCTCACTTGGTGTTGAGAATGGTACGCAAAGAATAAACACCCATTTTCATGCGGGTCAACGTGTGATTACCCATGTCGCCAGGTAATCACGTCAGTCGCGAAAACAGTGGGGACAGGCGCCGTTCGTTCCGGTTGGCGCCACGCCCGCCCGGGCGCAACCGAATGCGCGGCAGCAGCCGAACGGCGTGTTCAGGACAGCCGTATGAGAGGCACGACGGCAAACCACATGACGAAGGTGAGCGAGGCGATCATCAGCCGGTCGAACTTCTGCATGTTGCCTGCATTGAGGTGGTCCCACAGGAGCTTCAGGAGAACCAAGGCGTGGATCAGGATCAAGTAGGCCACCCAGCCGAACGGATCGGAGGCGATGCCGGCGAAGTGCCAGACAAGTGCCAGTGCCGCGGCGAGCGCTGTGCAGGCCATGGCGAGTTTGACGGTGGTGGGGTGTCCATAACGGACGGCGACAGTCTTCTTGCCGGCCGCCTTGTCGGAGCGGTAGTCGGGTATGGCGGACAGGGCGATGCTCGGCAATACGGCAATTCCCAGCGGAAGGCTGAGCAGCCACGGCAGGGGGTTCGTCAGGTGCCCGGCCTGGAACACGAAGCCGCACAGCAGGACGCCCGCGCTGTGTGTGAGCGCGACGTCCAGTTCGCCCAGAGTCCGATACACCAGCATCAGTGGCGGCACCGTATAGCCCAATGCCAGCACGCCGAAGACAATCAGGACAGTGGCTCCGGGGAGCACGGACTGCAGGTGCCAGGCCAGCAGAGTGCCGCCGGCAACCGCGCCGATGAGGGTTGCGAGGGCGAACCCCACTTTCAGCTCGCCATGTGACAGCACGCCGTTGACGAGCACCCGGGAACCACCGTTGAAGGGCCCCGCGCTCTGGTTCATGCGATCCGTGTCGTAGTCGAAGTAGTCGTTGCTGAGTACCGTCGCCAATTCCAGAAAGAACACAGTCAGACAGCCGATCCAGAAGGCTTCCGGATCGAAGTTCCCTCGAACCCGTGCCGCCGCCAGGGCGCCTAGGGCATAACCCAGCAGCGACATGGGATAGAACTGTAACCGCGCGGCCTGGATCCAGCCCCGCAAATAGTCGGTCACGATCTGCCGCCGGCTCAGCGGGCCGGAGGCCAGCTCGCGACCCTGTTGCTCGGCCCGTTGCAGCCACCGGGCTCGCTGGCCTTCGTTTGATCCTTCGACCGGGCCGAACACTGTGGTACGCACGGTGCGGACACCGCAGTAGCCCAGGGTCGAGCGTGCGACGGCGTTCAGTCCCGGGTTGCGATAGATCCATTTGTACACCCAGTGGGGCGTGTCCATGGTCGTGATCAGGTGGGCGGTCTTGCCTTCCAGCAATTTGTCCCAGTGCTGGCTGTCGTCGTGATGACGGAACGCGAACCCCGGAGCGAGCACGCGATCGAAAAACGCCTTCATGCGGGCGGGCACGGTTCCCCACCAGGTGGGGAACACCAGCACCAGATGGTCGGCCCAGGTGATCAGTTGTCGTGCAGCGCGTACGTCCGGCTCGGTGAGCTGGTCGTTAGGAGAGGAAGCGACAACGTCCGGCTCGAATGCCATGTCTGCGACCCGTAGCACGCTGACGGCCTCGGCCGCGGCCCGGGCGCCCTTCGTATAGGCTTCGGCAATGGCACCGCACAGGCTCGCTTCCCTGGGATGACCCAAGATTACGAGTACGTTCATTGCGGGTATATCGCTCAGTCTGCGTATCCGGATTCACGGAGACGGGACGGACTCACTGTGTAAGCGTAGCGGAAGTCCAAGGCCCGGGCAGGACAAGTGGAGACAGGCCGCGCCGTGGGGACAGACCCCAGTTGGATTGGCATGGCTTGTATTCGACGGCACGCCATGTCACGGGCGCGTCGATGGGGGCAGGTTCCGATGCTTTGCCGTCAGAGCACTTACAGCTCGAAGGTCTTGACCGCCTCTTCCCAGTTCTTCCCGTCGAAGGTCTTGATCTCCAGGTTGTGCCCTAGCGCGTCAAAGTCGTCCAGGCAGCGGAGATTCACCATATACATATCGGGCATGCCACGCGGGATGCTGAACGAGTGCATCCCGCAGGTTTGGCAGAACCAGTGCTTGGCTTCCTTGGATCCGAATTGATAAAGAGAAAGCGCGTTCTCTCCGGACAGAAGCTTGAAACGCTCGGGCTGGACGGGGTGGTGCAGAGCGCCTTTCTTGGTGCAAATGGAGCAGTTGCACTCTACGGCCTTCAACAGATCGCTTTGTATCTCGAAACGGACTTGGCCGCAGTGGCAGCCGCCGAGGTATGTCTTCATGGGTAGGGAGTCCTGTTGCGGATTGGGCGTTTGTCGTCTGGTTTCGGTCGATGTCGGCACCGCGAAACGGTTGAAGGTGAGAGGATAATCACGCTGACAAAGTTCCCCGGCGACGTCGTCTGCCGGCAGTTCAGGGCCTGACTCACCCGCGGTGCCGGAGACATCCACTGGGCCGGCGTGCTACGTGAATGCACAGTGAAAGGGTGTCTGCGCCGCTGCCCTGACGCAAGCCCGGCGGAAAGGGGAGAAGGCAGCGTCTATAAATATGGGTGGGAAGCAGGAGAAGCCGGCTCCCGCGGATACGTGGATTGCGCCGCCGATTACAGTCTTTGCGCCGGCCAAGGCATCGTTGCTCGGGGGCACCGCCCTGGCGCGCCGGGTCATGTCGCCAGCCTGTGCTTCCCGGGATGTGCGTATGGCGCCTTGACGCAATGCCACGTTCAGGCAACTCGAAGAATGAAGTGTGAGCCAGAACCAATGGGGCCTGTTCGAGTCGAACTGGAGAAATCCCGAAGGGTGCCGTAATCAGTCGTAAGGGTGTGTGCTCCCTAGGCCTGTCTGCGCCGCGGGGCGTGCGCCTGCACGCTAGAATCGGACCTTTGTCATGCTAGTCATTATCGTGCTGTTGATGTTTGTCGCCACGACCCTCGCCTTCGCATTTCCCGTGGACGGCGTTCCCGCCACCATCGTCACAGGCATCGTGTTCTGCCTCTGGCTGTTGTGGAGACTGGCGGAATTCCTGTTCCGCGCCCGTGGCGATGAAGCGGACGAGGACGTCGACGCCAAGGACGCCTGACTCGCCACCTGCGCGCTGCGGCCAGGACCCACGGGTGAGGGCTGCTCTGGGTTGGGCGGCGGACCGGTGGACCCGGACCCGACCCGCGGTTTTCCCATAACGTCAGTTCCCCAGGGCGGGCCAGCCGTCGCTTCCCGTTTGCGGGCCGGTCTTTGTCATTGACCTGGCTCGGGATAAGAACCCGGTTTTCGGTGGTTGGTCGGCTTTGCCCCGGCTTTCGGGCATTGTTGGACTCGGCCCACTGGCGGGGACGACGGGGTCGGCGTGGTAAAGAGAAAAGCCCCCGGCTCGATGGCCGGGGCCGGGGCATAACGGTGCGGTGCCCAATCGTTGAGAGAGGAGGAGTCAGGGCGCTGGGCGCCCAGTTTGCCCAGGGTCAACGTTCCCCACCGAGCAGCGACAGGATAGAGCCGCTCGGTTACAAGACCATTGCAGCGGCTCACTCGAGTCGCTCCTGAGCCCTCGGCCCGGCCGTCAGCCGTACGTGTGGGCCTACCTCTCCGGACGCCCCGCGGGCCCGGCGGCGGCGTGAGCCGGGACGGCTAGCCGAGGCTGCCGGCTTTGGCCCGTTGCGCGGACAGGCCGGACCCGTTACTGTCAGCCCAGCCGGTGAACAAGGTGCCGAGCTGGCGTTCCGCGGCGTCCGAATAGCGTCCGAACATCAGACCGATGTGATGCTCGTCTATGCGGACCACCATGGCGGGCAGTTCCAGGGTCGATGATGCCAGGTTCAGGTGCACGCGGACCGCCTGTCGCAGTCGCGGTTTGAGGCTCTCGGCGGCCGCCAGCTGTATGCAGGCCCCCTCGAAGCTCAGATCCAGTGTGATTCCTTCCATACGGTTATTGTTGGATATTACCGATGCGCGTATACGCAGCGGAAAACGCATATCCATCCGATGTTCCATGCAACTCCTCCTTCCTGAAGGGCTCTTTTCGTCTACCAGCGGCGATTGGCCTCTGATGGTCATCTTATGTGACTAAAGTTACATAAAACGACCCAATAAATCTAATTCATGTATAAATATTATTTATTACTAGCGCTGGGTGGGCCCTCGGCTCGCTTTGGGGGTGCGCGACACCCCGGTTGTTCGCTGTCGTCGGCAGCGTCGGCAACATCCGTCCGTCCCCCGTGTCTGCCGGGCGAAGCACTGCAATCTCCGGCCGAGCGCACGGACGCCGGGCCGAAGAAGCGGCGCAGTAACTGCCCGTGGCCCCGCCTTTGGGGCGTCCGGATCGGGCTGTCAGTGCCCGGCGCCGGGGCGCCGCTTCCCCCTTCCGGGAAGCGGCTTGCCATGGCGTGCGGTTTGACGTTGCGCTGTCTGGCACCGCGGAGCGCCCCTGGCTTCCTCGGTCGGCTGTTGGGGACGCCGAATCCGGTGCAACAGCTTTTCAATGTGCGTTTTGGCACATAGCAGCGGTATCGAACCGTCAATCCCGCACCGCTGCAGTGAAGTACGACCCGTCGCTGCCGATCTTCATGACCTGGATCAATGCGCACCGCCGGCGCAGCCGGTATTTATCGTCACTCACGCGTCCGGCGCTACCAGAGCCAGCTCGAGTTGCGAGCGGCTCAACCCAGAGGGGGAGTGACTGGCCTGCCGGACACGGCCCCGGGGGAATACCACAGCAGGTTGGCGTGTTGCGATGAGACGGGCTTCGCAGTCGGCTCGCTCAACGCCCACTGCAGGTGCCGCCGGACGGGTTGGCCGGGCTTCGCAGCGGCTCGCTTCCAACGCGAGGCGCGGTGTGCGTGTCGCCCCTTACCCATGTTCTCCATCGGGCACCCCGGTGTGCATCGGCGTGCGGAATACGGTGTCGGAAGAGATAACTGATGCGAAAGCCCCGCAGCAAACGTTCAGCACCGGGCAAGCCGGCCTGCGCCGACTGTCTGCTGCACCAGCTGTGTCCGGGCTATACGGACCGGGAGATCGACGAGCTCGCCGGGGCCATCGTGCTGCGTCGCCGGGCTCTCGCACCGGGCACGGTGCTCTATCGGGCGGGCGATGTGTTCTCCACGGTGTACGTAGTACACATGGGCGCGCTGAAAGGCTACGAGGTCAATGCAGAGGGACGCGAAAGGATTAGCGCCTTGTTCCTGCCCGGAGAACTGTTGGGCCTGGACGGATTTCACACCGGTGTCTACACCTGCAATACGGCGGCGCTGGTTGACGCCGACGTCTGCGAACTCGACCTCGAACGGATCGAGCGGCAGTCGGACAGGCAGTGGGAGTTCGTGCGGGTGATGAGCAAAGTCGTCTCCGACCAGAAGCGGCGTTTGATGGTGAACCGTCTGGACCCGGAACCCCGCGTCCTCGAAGTGCTCCGTGACATCTGCGCACGCCTTTCCCTGAACCCCGAGAAGCTGTCCGTGGCAGACCTGCCCATTTCCCGGGAGGACCTCGCCAGCTACGCCGACGTGCCCGCCGAGAGCGTCGACCGTGTATTCCAACAGCTTGGCGTAGACCCGGCCGGCTGAGCGTCCGCCAGGGCGATGGCCGCCCACCCCTCCCGGATGCAGAATCGAGCTTGCCCAGACGCGCGCGCTGAGTAGACTTTAGCGTAAAGGCGGTGCCATGGGGGCGCTCCACCGCCCCGACGGACCTGCGCAGGTATCCGGCATGCCCGCCCCCGCCACGTTGGTGGATCATAGGGAAGCAGCCATGCCGGATCCCCGTTTCGAAGTGCTGGTCTCGCCTTCATCCCCCTATCCCCATGACCCGGCTTCGCGAAGCGATGGCGGCCGCTACAGCCGGCTCCGGGTCTTCGCTGTGCTGTTCGTCGCCGCCGCGGTGGTCGGTCTCGGATATACCTTCGTTCGCGCCCCCGTCTATCGCAGTACCGCCACGTTGATCGTCGTTCCCCCGGACCCCGTAAGACTGCCCGACCCAACCAATGTCGGCCCGGCGCGCGCCCACGGTGCCCAGACCGCGTTCGCGGCGGGCAACGCCCCGGACGGCAGCGCGGCGGTGCAGAGCCAGATGATCGGTGGCCAGTCCATCCTTTCGCGTCTTTACGGGGATTTGAAGAATGCGACGCCTGCGGTGCAGGGCCTGCCGGACTCGTTGTCGGAACTGGAGCGGATGTTGGACGTGGTGCCCGTGAGCGGGACCAACATGGTGGAGCTGCGCGCCGAGGGGTCCCCAGCAGCGCTGCTGCCGGTGCTGGTCAACACCTGGATCGATGTCTACCTGAAGGCATACTCGGCGTCCCAGCAGAACGATACCGACTCCACCCGAACCGCATTGACCGATCAGCTCGACAGCCTCAATACGAAGATCGCGGCTCAACGCACACAGCTGCAGACCTTTCGAAAGCAGTACGACATCGTGTCCATCAAGCGCGACGAAAATCGGGCGCTGGCGCGTCTCAAGGGGCTGAACACCTCCCTGGACAAGGCCAATGACGACCGCGCGACGGCCGAAGCCCATCTGGCGGCGCTGCGGGAGGCGCTCGCCCAGGGCGAACCGATGGTCCGCCCCCAGGATCAACGGGGTCTGGATGCCCTGGAGCAGCAGGTGGTGGCACTGCAGGAGGAGTTGTCCAACTACCGGCAGTTGTACACGCCGGCGTACATGTCCCTGGACCAGAATATCGTAGCCACGAGGCGGCGGCTGGCCCTGCTGAAGGAGAAGCTGCACCAGAAGCGCGCCGACAGTGCCCGTGCGGCCTTGTCCCAGGCCCAGCAGTCCGTGGCCAGCGCCCGGCAGGTGGTCGCCCAGCTGCGCGCGCAGTTGGATCGGCACAGGAAATCGGCGGCGGATTTCAGCGCACGACTGGCCCAGTACCAGGCCATGGATGACGATCTGCAGCAGCTCCAGAGCATGCAGCGCAGCTCTCAGGACCGGCTGGTCCAGCTGCAGGTGGACAGTGTCGGGACGCTGCCTGCGGTGCGGGTGCTGGAACGGGCGTCCACGCCGGGTGCGCCCATCCGCCCGCTGTACCTGCGTGACAGCGGCATCTCGGTAGGTGTGGCGCTGGCCGTGGGTCTGCTGGGAATCTGGCTGTTGGAATTTCTGACCCGCTCCGGCCGGGATGGTGCCGGCTCGCGCCTGCCGCCGACCCTGTACACGATATCGGGTGCCGCTTCACTGCCGCCGGATACGCCGGTCAGGCGCCTTGACCGTGACGAGCAGCCGGTGCCGGCGCTGGCCCATACCCAGCCCCGTGAGCTGTCGCCTGCGGAAGTGCGGTCGCTGCTGGATGCATGCGACGACCGCCAGCGCTCCCTGGTGTGTGCGCTGCTGAGCGGTCTGCGGGTGGAGGATGCGGCCGCGCTGCGCTGGACGGACGTGGACCTGCAACAGGGTTGGATGCAGGCGGGACAGGGGCCGCGTCTGACGCTGCCGGCCGCCCTCAAGCTGCTTTGGAGGAAAGCCTACCCCCGGGAAGGCGCCGACACGGACGTTCCGGTGTGGAGCAACGCGGGGGGGCGGCCCCATTCCGCGGCTCAGCTCGATGCGGTGATCAGGGCGGCGGCCGTATACGCGGGCTTGAATGGTGCGGAGGAAGTCGACGCCGATGCGCTGCGACACACCTATCTGGCCTACCTGTCCCGTCAGGGCCTTGAGATGGACGAACTGGCCCGGCTCGCCGGGAGCCTGACCGACGAGGAGTATTCCCGTTACAGCGTGCTGAAGCCGCCGGGGACGGTGTTGCCCAGGGACCAGGTGAACACGGTGTATCCGGCCTTATAGCAGGTAATCAAAACCTTGTTGAATTCGCCTGTGCCGTGGGGGATAGCCGTCAGGGGGAACAGAATGCCGTGGCCGCTGCCGGCAATGGCGGCTCACCGGGCCGGCACCGTACTCAGATCCATGTCCACGCGCCGCATAGAGGCATTGACCGCCTGGCGCAGGGGACAGTTCGGATATTTCTTCATCCAATCCAGCGTGTACTTGAACCGGCGCTTGGCATTGTGGAGCAGGTTGCGCTTCTTGCCCATATTGTCGAAGACGCGCTCGCCCTGATTCAGGAAGATCAGCCCCTGGCAGTAGTGGTTCATGCCGGCGCCACAGCCGCGCGGGATGTTGTACTGAGGCTGCTTGTAGTTGAGGTACTGGCCCCAGCAGAATTGGGGCAACAGCATTACTTCGCTGATGGGGGCATGTCTGCTGGTGATTCCGGCGATGGCGTGTTTGGCCGGCACGCCGACCAACACGGTCGATACCAGTAGCAATAAAATGGTCTTCTCCCTCAGCATGCTGTGTTCTCCCGACTTGTTGCTCCAGTTACCACTCGACATTCCGACGGGGCGACAATAAGGCTGACTGCCCATAGCCAGCGGCGATCCCGGCGACGCATACACTTAAAGTACCAGCGTTCCCGAGTGGCTGCCAGGGACGTTGAACGCCGTTTTCGACTGAGTCCTGCGTTTTGCGCCGGGGCACCTTCCCGACCCGCTACCGCTCCAGTGTCAGAGGTCTCTGGGATGTCAGTCCTTTGCGCTTTGCCAGGGCTTCGGCCTGGGTGTTGCTCAGCACCTGACCCCGGGCGAGCCCCTTCGGCTTGGTCCGGCCTCCGGTATCGATGCTGACCTCGGCGCTGGTCTGCACCCGCAGGGGGTAGCGGCGGTTCGCGTCCACCACCAGGATGCGCACGGGTACCCGTTGGGTGACCTTCACCCAGTTGCCGGTGGCGTTCTCCGGAGGCAGCAGGGAGAACGCCGTCCCGCTGGCCGGGTTCACGCTTTCCACGATGCCGTGGAAGGTATGTCCCGGGTACATGTCCACCGACAGGTCGGCGACTTGCCCCGGTCGGATGCGGGTCAGGTCGGTCTCCTTGTAGTTGGCGTCCACCCAGTACCGGTCGTTGCACACCAGGGCGAACTGGGCGGAGCCCGCGCTCACCATGTCCCCCGGCTGCATCTTCACCCCGGAAAGCTGGCCGCTGCAGGGTGCGTGGACCCGGGTATGGGCCAGGTCGAGCTGCGCATTCTTCAACTGCGCGCGGGCCTGGCGGATGCGCTGGTTCTGCTGCCCGGGCGTGCCCAGGGTCTTCTCGGCCTGGTTCAGCTTGGCCTTGGCCAGGGCCAGATCGGCGCGGGCGCTGTCCAGGGTGGTACGGGCGTCGTCCAGGGCGGACTGGGGCTGCAGGTGCCGGGCCGCCAGCCGCTTCATGCGCCGGTACTGGGTACTTGCGTTCTGCAGCCGTGCCTGGCGGTCCTGTACGGTGGCCTTGGCCGCCTCCACGGCGGCCTCATCGGCGGTGACCGTCTGCCGGGCCAGCGCCAGTTGCGCCTGCGCCTCCTGCACCCGGTACTGGAAGGGGCGCGGATCGAGCTCGAACAGCAGCTGGCCGTTGCTGACCAGTGCCTGGTTGCTCACCGGCACCTTCAGGGCGCGCCCGGTGACCTGGGCGCTGACGGTGACCACGTTGGCGGCGATGTAGGCATCGTCCGTGCTCGGATAGCGGATCGTGTGTCGATAGTAGACATAGCCGCCGGCGGCGACCGCCACCGCGGCCAAACCCACCAGGCTCCATCGTACTGAGCGCTTCATACCTTCTCCTTGATTGCTTGCGCCACATCGGCCCCGGCAGGGGTGACGCGGGCGACGATCCGTGGGTGCCTCGACCGCATCACTGGGCGCCTTCCGCGCCGCGGCGAATACGAGCCAGCACCTGCATGCACTGGCGCAGCTCCTGGTCGCTGAGGTCGCTGAGCAGGTTGCGGCGCAGCTCCGCCGCCGTGGCTTCGATTTGGTCGATGGCGCGGTGGGCCCGGCTGGTCAGATGGATGGTCTTGCTGCGCCGGTCCTGCTCGCTGGGGCGGCGTTCCACCCAGCCGTCCTTGGCCATGCGGTCCAGCAGACCCACCAGCGTGGGGCTCTCGATGCCGACCCGATGGGCGAGGTCCTTCTGGGTCAGCGGGTCACCGGCGCGGGCCAGATGCAGCAGCACCAGCCAGCGGGCGCCACTCAAACCGAGCGGCCGCAGGCGCCGGTCCAGGGCGTAGCGCCAGGCGCGGGCGGTCTCCCCCAGCAGCTGGCCGAAGCGTTCCACGTCATTCATAGCAGTCGTTTCCCGTTGTTGGCATGGTTGGTCTTCCGAGCCTGTACAGCGCCGCGCCCCGCCGGTCCGTCAGCGGCCGGCTCCCCGTCGGATCAGAAACAGCAATGGCAGACCGATGACGACGCTCCAGGCCATCACATAGAAGGCATCCAGCAGTCCCATGAAGCGAGCCTGATGACCCAGCAGTTGGCCCAGCAGGGCCGGCGCCAGCGATGAGTGCGTACCCAGGTGGAGCGAGTGCAGCAGGCCGCTGGTGGCGCCGGGGAATGCGGTCATGTGACCGCCCAGCTGGTTCCAGGCCGTCTGGGTCTGATTGGCCACCACGGCGCCGCCCACCGACACTCCCAGGGAACCCCCGATGGTGCGGGCGAGTTGGCGCACGCCGGCGGCTTCGGCCGCTTCGCCGGGCGCCAGAGTGGCGAACGACACGGTCGCCAGGGGCACGAACACCAGTCCCAGGCCGAAACCCTGGAACAGAATCGGCCAGATGATCCACCAGGGATCCACCTGGGGGCTGTAGTACGCCGTCACCAGGGTGCCGAAGAACACGCAGATCAGGCCGACCACGATCAGCGGCCGGGCGCCGAAGCGGTTGACCAGGCGGCCCGCCAGGAACATGGAGATCATGGACGCCAGCCCCCGGGGCGCCAGCACCAGGCCGGTGGTGAACGCCGGGTAGTTCAGCAGCGATTCCAGCATCATGGGCTGCAGGGCAAGCACCCCGAACATGCTGAACATGAAGATGGTGAGAATGAGCGTGGAAGCCGAAAAGTTGCGGTCCCGGAACACGCTGAGACGGAACACCGCGTTGTCCCCCATCTCCCAGTTGCGCAGTATCAGGCATACGAAACCGAACACGCTCAACACCGTGGCGATCTGTATGACATGGGACGAGAACCAGCCGTCCTGCTGGCCCCGGTCCAGGGCGAACTGCATGGCCGCCACCGCAATGGCCAGGAAACCGAAGCCCAGCCAGTCGGTGCGCCGCTCCTTCTTCTCGGTGTCCGGCACGAACCACCAGGCGCCGGCCAGCGCCAGCAGGCCCACGGGCACGTTGATGAAGAAGGTCCAGCGCCAGTTCAGCACCTGGGTGAGGTAGCCGCCCAGGGTCGGTCCCATGATGGGGCCCACCATGGCGCCGACGCCGAAGATGGCCATGGCGTGGCCCCGTTCCTCCCGGGGGTAGGCGTTCACCAGAATGGCCTGGGCGGACGGAACCAGCCCGGCACCGGCCACACCCTGGGCCAGCCGGAACAGTACGATCTGGTCCAGGTTGGCGGCCAGCCCGCACAGCACCGAGGCCGCCACGAATCCCGTGATGCTGGCCATCAGGTAGTTCTTCTGCCCGAACCGGTCCGTCATGAAGCCGGTCAGGGGCATGAAGATGCCGGACGAAATCAGGTAGCTGGTCAGCACCCATCCGATCTGCTCGGCGCTGGCCTCCAACTGGCCCTGCATGTGGGGCAGGGCGACGGTGACGATGGTGGTGTCCAGGATCTGCATGATCGCCGCCATCATGACGACGGCGGTGATCAGGCTGCGCGCACGTTTGTCTTGAACAACCATAGTCGGCCAAAGGCATTGTTCGGGTACGAGTAGTTTGGTCCCTAATCAAAATTCCGACAGCGCACCGGGACGATGGTTCTGCCGGGGTATCGGGTGGGGGTGGTATGGATGCCGCGGGGTGACGCTGGCCGCGCCCCGGTGGGGCGCGGCCAACTCGTCAGGGCTGGGTGGCCCCGGTCAGGCCCGACGCCCGTGCCTTTCCGAACAGCAGGCGGTCCACGCTCAGGCCGCCGCCGCCACGGGCGGCGAAGTCGCACAGCCCGCCCACGAAGGCCAGTTCGGCCAGCGCCAGGATCACGCCCATGTGGTTGGCGGGCGGCAGCAGAAAGATCACGATGGCGGCCACCGAGTACACCGCCAACGCGGCCGCCACCAGGCGGGTCAGCAGGCCGAAGGCCAGGGCGAAACCGCCGCCCAGTTCCAGGGCGATGACGGCGGGCAGCAATGCGCCGCTGATGCCGTGGCTGGCCATGAAC
Source organism: uncultured Gammaproteobacteria bacterium (assembly GCA_964571225.1). GTDB lineage: Bacteria > Pseudomonadota > Gammaproteobacteria > DATFLG01 > DATFLG01 > DATFML01. Next base: position 29,110 of record CAZNBB010000013.1, on the reverse strand, counting down.
CCTGCGGTCTGAGCGTAGCTGCCGATCTTGGAGGCGCCCGCGTAGATGAAGATGACCGCCAGCAGCACGCGGCCCAGTGCCGTCAACATGTCGTTGAATCCCGATTGCATGAGTACGCTCCTTTTATCAATGATGCCGGGCCTTTGGCCCTGGACGGGATCTCCATCGGAGCCGTGTTCCCCTCGGGCGTACCGGCGGAGAGTGCCAGCTCGGCGGGTTGCGCCGGTATCCCTTAGACGCCGGGTGACCCAACTGGTGCTCAAAAGTGTATTGATCTCATTGAAGTAATAAACAGCGCTCCACATAACTGACTTTTCTCGGTGCGGCAACAATAGGGCTACGCAGGTAGCGGCGCCGGGCGCCGTGGCGTGGGATTGCGCCTCGGCAACACGCCAGGTGAGGCCCTGGGGAGGTGGTACATGAGGGGCCGATGGTCAACGTGGCCGAGGGATGTCGCGTTACTTTGCAGCGCGCCCGGAGTGGGTGTCGGAATGGCTTACGGTCACTCTGGTTGACTCGGGTTACGTAAGTAATTGTTTATCAAATTAATAACGCTTGCGTCGGCGTTCGCATCCAATGTTTCGATAGTCATTTGCTACGTGTATCTGTCGGTATGTCTTACGAATCTGCTGCCGCAAGGCGGTTTCCCAGCGCAAGGTGTGGTTGCAAGCGCCTGAAAATCGACGCTTTGTGGAATTGGCGGCACGAGACTTGCTCCAGGATCCGCAGCCGCCGTCGGGCACTGTGGCTCGGGTCTCAAGGGTCGCGACGCGTGGTGCCGCCCGGTCTTCGGCCGAGGCGGGGCGCCATCGCTCTGACCCTGCGGATGGTGGGCGGGTTTCAAAGTCGGTGGCCGACAGGGATGCCTGCCGAGGAATGCAGGGGCGACTTATGCGAGCGGGCATGGTGCTGTGGGTTGCTCTTGTGGGAGCGGGTGCCGGACCGGTTGGCGTTGCATACGCTCAGACCGCCGCAGGACCTGCCTCCGTGCCGGCGGGCAGTGGTTCGACAGCGGGCGGTGCCAGCGGCAAGCCCGCGCCGACCCGCGAACCGGTGCTTTCGGTGCATTACCGGGGCGCCTGGGGTGCGGGGTTGTTGACCAGCTTCACCGTGATTGCGAGCGGGCGCTTCGTCTGGCGGCATCGCGAACCGAACCTGGGCGGTCCCGCGCGGCCCATGCACACACGCACCGGTGCGTTGCCGCAGCGTGCGACAGCCGGTCTGCTGCGGCGCATCGAGGCATTGCGGCCCCAGCCCTACCGGCTGATCGACAGTCCGTTGGTGGAGTTCCAATGGCGCGGCGCTGACGGCAGGCAGCACGAGCACACCTGCTATCCCGTGCCCCACAGTCCCTGCACTGGAGTGCTGGACGCTGTGGATGCCCTGGCGAAGCGGTACGGCGCCATGGCGGAATGAGTCAGCGGACCTGGGTGGGTCGCGACTTTGTGAGGTCGGCCGGGCCCATGCTGGAACAGATTCCATGGAGGAGAGGGTGCGGTGAACACTGGACCCGCTCATGGCTCGGCGACGGTCGCCGGGCTGCAAGAAAAACTCAAAACGGAGAGCAGGTGATTCATGGCTTGTACAACTCGTTCAGCGTCTCGCAGCTCGTCACGGTTGGCGGCGTTGCTGTGCACCGCAGCCCTCGCGGTGGCGGCTGCGCCCCAGGCCGGTGCCGTCACCATCACGACCAACTTCATCTCCAGTGGCAGTTACGGTGGTCTGTCTTTCGACAGCACCGCCGGCACGACCTACGGTGGCGGCACCCTCGGCGCCATCATGAACCAGGCCGTCAGCTACTGGGAGGCGGCGCTGACTGACTCCGGAAACCTGACCGTGAACTACGGCTGGAGCGCCCTGGGCAGTACCACGCTGGGCGAGACTACCGCCTCCGGTTCACCCGGCAACGCGCCGACTTCGGCCTATATTGGGTTCACCAACAACTCCGCGATCGGATGGTTCTTCGATTCGACGCCGGGCAGCAATTCGGAGTACGGCACGTTCACCGCGAGCTCTCACGACTACGGCGGCGGGACCATGAACACGGGACGGGTGTATACCGGCGCGACCGGTGCGGCGTCGGGCCATTACGACATGCTGACGACCATGGAGCATGAACTGGGCCACGCCCTCGGCTTCTACGGGGTGACGTCCACGTCCAAGACCCTCGATATCACCAAGCCGCGGCCCTATGCGGGTGCCGCCCTGCCGGTCAATTACGACGCCAGCAGCACCTGTCCCTCCAGCGGGTGCGATCACCTCAACATCAACAGCGCGGTCATGTACTACAGCATTCCGAAGGGCGAGCGTAAGCTCCTGACAAATGCGGACATCGTCGGCGTGGCGCAGTTGCGGGGCGACAAGACCGTCAATCTGGCCCCGGTTCCGCTGCCGGCGAGCGCGCCGTTGATGCTTTCCGGGCTGGTAGGGCTGCTGGGCTGGGCCGGCAGGCGCCGCCGGGCTGCCTAGCACCACAGGCGGGCTGCGCGCGGTGGCTTCTCCCCCCGCCCGCGCAGCTCGCCGGCGGCGCCCGGTCTCCCACTCCCCGCCGGGTCAGGGCATCCTGCCAGCACCACGCTCCCCACACGCGCGCCCCACACAGCACACAGCATGACCCCCACAGCCTGCCCGGCTCGGTGACGCTTCCGTTCCCGGTTGCGCACCTCCCGGGGCCTGTTGCACGGCATTGGTGCAATCAATAGCCGTCCGCGCGAAGTCTGCCGTCGCCCGATCAGCCGGTTAGCGCCGGACCGCCGGTGGCCCGCATATTGCTATAGACGTTACGAAACGGCGTAACGGCGCGCCGCTCGGACAACGGGGTCATGCGCGGAGGAGGCTTCCGTGTATGGCCTTTTTTTTTGGCATGGGGCGGGAGAGCTGGCAGTGATGGACACACCGGACCGACAGCTGCGGGTCATGGTGATCGACATGTCCGCCGGGCGGGCGGCGATCCTCGAGCAGGCCCTCAGGGACCAGGGTTGCGATGTGGTCGCCCGTCTGAGCGGCAACGAGGATCTGCTGGCGCAGGTGGCCCGGCACAGCCCGGAAGTCATCCTCATAGACATGGACATGCCGGACCGGGACACCCTGGAGTCCATGCGCACCCTCACCCGGGAGTTGCCCCGCCCCATCGTGATGTTCGCCGAGCACAGCGACAGTCGCACCATCGAGGAGGCAGTGCAGGCCGGGGTCAGTGCCTATATCGTGGACGGCCTCAGCCCCCAGCGCCTCAAGCCCATCATGGACGTGGCCATCGCCCGGTTTCGCGAGTTCCAGGCCCTGCGCGAGGAACTGGAATTCACCAAGAGCAAGCTGGCCGACCGCAAGGACGTGGATCGGGCCAAGGGCATTCTGATGCGCGAGAAGGGCATGAGCGAAGACGACGCCTACGGCGCGCTGCGCCGCATGGCCATGGACCGCAACCAGAAGATCGGCGAAGTGGCGCGCATGCTGATCGCGGCGGCCGATCTGCTGCGTTGACAATGCACCACGGCGGCGCGTTGCTCACCGCCCGTGCACCGCAATAATACCTTCCGCACCGGCGCGCGAACCGGCTCCGATTGCCGCGTATTTCCATAACCGACTGAGCGACAGGGAAACATGAGCCGGCCGGAGCGGTCTGGCACAGCGCTTGCCTGCCCAACAGCAAGCGTGGCGAGCCCAACGGCGGGCTGCCGGTCACCATGAGTCAGCGTTGACTCCTCCATCGACAACGGCGTCTTCCGTGCCTGGCGGCATGGAACGGCGCTTTTTTTATGCCTGAAAGACTTCGAGGAGATCGCAATGGACGTGGCAAACAAGGCCGCCCGCATCAACCTTTTCAGTCTGCGCTCGGTGCAGATGCGCACCTTCCACCTCACCTGGTTCGCCTTCTTTCTGTGCTTCTTCGGCTGGTTCGGTATCGCGCCGCTGATGCCGGTTGTGAAGGGCGATCTGGGGCTGACCAAAGAGCAGATCGGCAACACCATCATCGCCTCGGTGGCCATCACGGTGCTGGTGCGCATTCTGATCGGCTACCTCTGTGACCGTATAGGGCCACGCCGCGTGTACACGGCGCTGCTGGCGTTGGGCTCGCTACCGGTGATGCTGATCGGGCTCGCCGACAGCTACGAGACGTTTCTGCTGGCGCGGTTGGCCATCGGCGCCATCGGCGCCAGCTTCGTCATCACCCAGTACCATACCACCGTCATGTTCGACGCCAACGTGGTGGGCACCGCCAACGCCACCACCGCCGGCTGGGGCAACCTGGGGGGCGGTGTGACCCAGATGGTCATGCCCCTGGTGTTCACCGCTATCGTCACCATGGGCGCAGACCACGCCCTCGGCTGGCGGCTGGCCATGGTGGTGCCCGGCATTGCCATGCTGCTGACCGCCTTCGCTTACTGGAAGTGGACCACCGACGCGCCGGAGGGGGACTTCAAGGACCTGCGTGCCAGCGGCGCGTTGCCGGCAGCGGGCGCTGAAGGCGGACATACGTTGGCCAGCTTCATGAAGGCGGCCGGCGACTACCGGGTGTGGGCGCTGTTCCTGGTCTACGGTGCCTGCTTCGGTGTGGAACTGACCATCAACAACGTGGCCGCCATGTACTACTTCAATCACTTCCATCTGGACCTGGAAATGGCGGGTCTGATCGCCGGGCTGTTCGGGTTGATGAACATCTTCGCCCGCACCCTGGGGGGCGTGTTCTCGGACCGCTTTGCGCGCCGCCAGGGACTGAAGGGACGGGTGCGCTTTCTGTTCGTTGCCCTGCTGATGGAGGGCGTGGCCCTGATGGTGTTTTCCCAGATGGGCCAGATCGTGGTGGCGGTAAGCACCATGATCGTGTTCTCTCTGTTCGTGCAGATGTCCGAGGGCGCCACCTACGGGCTGGTGCCGTTCATGAACCGCAAGGCCCTGGGCGCCGTGGCGGGCATCGTGGGGGCCGGCGGCAACGCCGGGGCGGTGGCGGCGGGTTTCCTGTTCCGCTCCGATGCGCTCACCACCCAGCAGGCCCTGCTGTACCTGGGTGTGGCCGTGGCCTGCGCCGCCTTCGCTGCGTTGCTGGTGCGCTTCTCGCCGCAAGTGCTGGCCGAGGAGGACCAGCGTCTGCAAGCGGCGATGGCGGAACGCCAACCCGTGGCCGCCGAGGCCCTTGCCTGATGGCGAGTGTGTGCACTGGACGTCGGCGGGCCGGGGTCCGCCGGCGTCCGCGTCGGACCGGGCAGTGACGGACTTCCGTGCCCGCCTGACCCGGCTCGTCCGGCTGGCAGCGCCAGGTCCCGGTTGCGCCCGTCCCTTGTGGTTGGCGGTGCCGGAAGCGGCCGGGCTGCGCGCGGCACTCAAGGCCCAACGTTACTACCGGTTGGCCGACGGCCTCGCAGCCCTGCGCGAGCGTGACGTGGTGGCCTGGGCGCTGGCCGTGGAGGCGCTGGCGGACTGGCCGGAACCGATGCGCGAGCTGGACTGGTGGGTGTGGGAGGCAGATCACCTGGGAGAGCCTCGCCTGGCGCGGGGCATTCATACCGTCCGCAACCTTGGCGGCGGTAATGGGTTGGGAACCGCTCCGTTGAGCGTGCCCGGTCTGGCCCGTTTCTTCCGGCAGGTGGAACGGGCGGAACGGGACTTGGCGGCCGCTGCCGAGCGCCTCCCCCAGAGCGCGGAGCCCTGGTCCTGGCTGTTGTGCTCGGGCCTCTTTGCCGGCTTGGACGACGGCGTGCTGGCGGCGCGCTTTGCGGCGGCCGTGGAACGGGAACCGGGACACCTGCCGGCCCATGTGCAGCGTGTGCGTTCGTTGGCCGGTGACGAGTGTGGCTGCGACGAAGCGCTCGCATTCGCGCGGAGCGTGGCCGGTGCCAGCCCGCGAGGCAGTGTCCTGCATGGGCTGGTGGCGCAGGCCTGGATCGAACGCTGGGCATGGCAGTTGTATACCGACGGGCCAGCGTCGGCACGGGCCACTTTGGTGGCACCGACGGTGGTCGCGGAAGTGTGGGCGGCCTTCGCCGCCTCCCTGGGATCGGCTCGCTACCGGCCCGGCGCCCGCGCCGCCCTGCCCGCGGGATTCTTCGCCATGGTCTTCCACCTGCAGGACGACCGGGAGGGTGCCCTGCAGGCCACGGAACAGATGGCAGGGCTGGCGTGCCGCTATCCCTGGTCGTACCTGCCCTGGAGTGGTGCCCAGCACGGTTGCGACGCCGGGCTGCCGGCGTGGATCCGCGCAGCACTGGGGCGTGCGCGGGTCGCTGACCCGGATCGGTGCTGACGGTTGCTGTAGTGCACCGAAGTCGTGCGGGCGGACGCCGCAAGGCCGAACGGTGAAGCCTCAAGCCTTTGAATGACGGGCGCGTGCCATGCTGGCATGCAACCTGCTCTGAAGTACGCAGAGACAACGCCGGGTCGCCCAACGGGGGGCTGCCCGGGGATGAGCCAACCGGGCTCGCGGCAAAGGCGTCGCCACCTTCGTGCAGGTCACGGAGCGTAGCGGCGCCTTTTTTGTTTGGCACAAGGAGTGATCATGAACGAACTTCGGGCGAAGCGGCCCGTACTGACACTTGGCAAGTCGCGCACCGCGCGTCCCGAAAAGTCGTCCCTGCGGCTGGGCTTTATTCCCCTGACCGACTGCGCGCCGTTGGTGGTGGCGGCGGAGCAGGGCTTCTTTGCCCGCCAGGGACTGCAGGTCGATCTGGTCAGGGAACCGTCCTGGGCGAACATCCGCGACAAGGTCATGCTGGGCGCCCTGGATGGAGCGCAGATGCTGGCCGGTCTGCCGGTGGCGAGTCAGCTTGGCATCACCGCGGTGCGACGGCCCCTGGTGACGGCGCTGAGCCTGGGACTGGGGGGCAACGCCATTACCGTTTCCCGGCGCCTGTACGCACGGATGGCGGAATTGGATCCGGAATGCACCGCCCGGCGGCCCGCCACTGCCCGCGCCCTGCGCAAGCTCATCGACGCTGACCGGGGCGCCGGGCGCCCGCCGCTGACTTTCGCGGTCGTGTACCCGGTGTCCAGCCACAACTACGAGCTGCGCTACTGGCTCGCGGCCGCGGGAATCGACCCCGACCGGGACGTGCGCATCGTGGTGGTGCCGCCGCCCCAGATGGTGGCCCGCCTGCGGGCCGGCGATATCGACGGCTTCTGCGTGGGCGAGCCTTGGAACAGCGTGGCGGTGCGCGGTGGCCACGGCCATATCCTGATCACCAGCCAGCAGCTCTGGAATCACAAACCGGAGAAGGTGCTGGGGGTGACCGAGGACTGGTCCCGGCGCCACCCCAATACCCATCGGGCGCTGGTCAAGGCGCTTATGCAGGCCGGCCAATGGCTCGACGATCCGCAGCACCGCGCCGAGACGGCCGCCCTGCTGGCCCGCCCCGAGTACGTGGGCGTGAAGGAGGAGGTGCTGCGCCTGCCGTTGACCGACCAACTGGTGTACGACCCGGGAGGGCCGACACTGGTGCTCCCGGACTTCAACGTCTTTCATCGCCACGCCGCCATGTTCCCGTGGCGCTCCCACGCCCTCTGGTTCATTACCCAGATGTATCGCTGGGGCCAGGTGGAGCGGCCCCAGAAGCTGATTGCGGCGGCGGACCGCGCCTACCGCCCGGAACTGTACCGGCAGGTGGCCGCCGAGTTGGGCTGGAGCTACCCGTTGATCGACGACAAGCCCGAGGGTCTCAACGCCCGGGGTTGGACACTCGCCCAGGCGGCGCCCGCGCCGTTGCCCATGGGCGCCGACTGTTTTTTCGATGCCAGTCGTTTCGATCCCGCCGGCCCCGTCGCGTACCTGCAGTCGTTCGCGGTGGCCAGTCTGCGGGCGCCCCTGGACGTGCTGGAAAAGATGAACCGGCTGCCCCCGCCAGGGGCGGCCGACGACGGCTCGCCGGCCGTGGAGCCGGGAGTCGACCTGTGAAAGGAGGTGTCACCGTGAACAAACCCAGACTGGTGCTGGTGGGCAACGGCATGGCCGGCATGCGCACCCTGGAAGAGCTGCTGAAGCTCGAACCGGACATGTACGACATCACCGTGTTCGGCGACGAACCCTACGGCAACTACAATCGCATCCTGCTCTCGCCGCTGCTGGCCGGGGAGAAGACGGTCGACGACATCATGCTTAACGACCGCGACTGGTACGCCGAGCGCGGCATCACCCTGCATGCGGGCAGCCCGGTGACGGAAATCGACCGCACCGCTCGCCGGGTAGTGAGCTCCGACGGTACCGAGGCGGTCTACGACCGACTGATTCTGGCCACCGGTTCCAAGCCGTTCGTGATCCCGGTGCCGGGTCACGATCAGAAGGGCGTGCTGGGGTTCCGCGACATCGAGGATGTGCGCACCATGCTGGCCGGCGCCGGGGAGGGCCGTCGGGCGGTGGTGATCGGCGGCGGCCTGCTGGGGCTGGAGGCGGCCAACGGGCTGCTCAAGCAGGGCATGGAAGTCACGGTGGTGCACCTGCTGGACACGTTGATGGAAAAGCAGTTGGACGGTGCCGCCGCCGGCCTGCTGCACCGCTCTCTGGAGGAACGCGGCCTGCGCTTCATGATGAACGCGCGCACCGAGGCGATCCTGGGCGACGGACAGGTGACCGGCGTGCGTTTCGCCGACGGGCGCCGGCTGGATGCCGACCTGGTGGTGATGGCGGTGGGCATACGGCCCAACACCGAACTGGCCGAAGCCGCCGGCCTGCACTGCGAGCGTGGGGTGCTGGTGGACGATACCCTGCAGACCTTCGACCCGCGCATCTACGCGGTGGGCGAGTGCGCCCAGCACCGCGGTGCTCTGTACGGACTGGTGGCGCCGTTGTTCGAGCAGGCTCGGGTGTGCGCCAACCACCTGGCGCAGCTCGGCATCGCCAAGTACGGCGGTTCGCTCACCTCCACCAAGCTCAAGGTGACGGGCATCGACCTGTTTTCCGCCGGCGACTTCATCGGTGACGAGGACACCGAGGAGATGGTGTTCCAGGACGCCTCCCGCGGCGTGTACCGCAAGCTGATGGTCAAGGACAACCGCATCCAGGGCGCGGTGATGTATGGCGACACCCTGGACGGTCCGTGGTACTTCCAGCTCATGCGCGAAGCCACCGACATTTCCGACATCCGCGAGCAGTTGCTGTTCGGGCAGGCCCATGTGGGCGACGCCGGGCACGGCGATCAGGCATCCCGGGTGGCCGCCATGGCCGACACCACCGAGGTGTGCGGCTGCAACGGGGTTTGCAAGGGCGAGATCGTGCGCGCCATCACCGACAAGAAGCTGTTCACCCTGGACGACGTGCGGGCCCATACCAAGGCCAGTTCCTCCTGCGGTTCCTGCACCGGGCTGGTGGAGTCGCTGTTGGCCAGCACCCTGGGCGGCGACTACTCCCAGACGCCGGCGAAGAAGCCCCTGTGCCCCTGCACCGACCACAGCCATGACGAAGTGCGCGAAGCGGTCCGCGCCCGGGGGTTGAAGACTCTGGAGGCCATCTTCCAAGTCCTGGACTGGCGCACGCCGGACGGCTGCCATGTGTGCCGGCCGGCCCTCAACTACTACCTGGTGAGCGCCTGGCCCGGCGAGTACGTGGACGACAACCAGTCGCGCTTCATCAACGAGCGGGTGCACGCCAACATTCAGCGCGACGGCACCTACTCGGTGGTGCCGCGCATCTGGGGCGGTGTGACCACCCCTGCGGAACTGCGGGCCATTGCGGAAGTGGCGGAGAAGTACGCGGTGCCCACCGTCAAGTTCACCGGCGGTCAGCGCATCGACCTGCTGGGCGTGAAGAAGGAAGACCTGCCCAGGGTGTGGGGCGACCTCAGCCGGGCGGGCTTCGTGTCGGGTCATGCCTACGGCAAAGCCCTGCGCACGGTGAAGACCTGCGTGGGTTCCGAGTGGTGCCGCTTCGGTACCCAGGACTCCACCGGCCTGGGCATCAAGCTGGAGCAGCTCACCTGGGGCAGCTGGACGCCCCACAAGTTCAAGATGGGCGTGTCGGGTTGTCCCCGCAACTGCGCCGAAGCCACCATCAAGGATCTGGGCGTGGTGTGCGTGGACTCGGGCTACGAGCTGCACGTGGGCGGCAACGGCGGCGTCAAGGTGCGGGTCACCGACTTTCTGTGCAAGGTGGCCACAGAGGCCGAAGCGCTGGAGTATGCCGCGGCATTCCTGCAACTGTACCGGGAGGAGGCGCGCTATCTGGAACGCACCGCGCCGTGGCTGGAGCGCGTGGGTCTTTCCTATGTGAAGGGGCGGATGGTGGAAGACGAAGTGGGGCGGCAGGGACTGTACAGGCGCTTCATGGAGTCCCAGCGTCCCGCCCAGGTGGACCCCTGGGGGGCGCGCGCCGACGGCGACGACGCTCACGAGTACACGCCGATACGGGAGGTGGCCCTGTGAGCGCGACCACGAACCCGACGCCCGCGGCCGGCAGCCGCTGGATCGAAGTCGGCGCTCTGGACGCCATTCCACGCCTGGGCTCGCGCATCGTGCGCACCGCCCACGGGGACATTGCGGTGTTCCGCGCGTCCGACGACGCCGTATTCGCCCTGCGCGACCGCTGCCCCCACAAGGGTGGGCCGCTCTCCCAGGGCATCGTGCATGGCCACCGGGTGACCTGCCCGTTGCACAATTGGGTGCTGGAGCTGGCCTCGGGGGAGGCTGTGGGTCCCGACGTGGGGTGCGCACGGCGGTACGAGGTGTGCGTACAGGCCGGCGTGGTCTGGCTGGCCCTGAACGAGGCCGGGGATGAGTGAGGCGCCCGCCACCGTATGCCCCTACTGCGGCGTGGGCTGCGGGGTGGTGCCGGCGGCGGAGGGCGGCGGCTGGAAGGTGCGCGGCGACGGCACCCACCCCGCCAACGGCGGAAGGTTGTGCTCCAAGGGGGCGGCCCTGGGGGAGACGCTGGGCACGGAGGGCCGCCTGCTCCATCCCCGGGTCGGTGGCGTGCGGGTGGGCTGGGACGAGGCGCTGGACGCGGTAGCCGACAGACTGCGGGAGACGATCTCGCGGCACGGTCCCGAGGCGGTGGCCTTCTATGTGTCGGGCCAGTTGCTCACCGAGGATTACTACGTCGCCAACAAGCTCATGAAGGGCTTCATCGGCGCCGCCAACATCGACACCAATTCGCGGCTGTGCATGTCATCGGCGGTGGCGGCCCACAAACGGGCCTTCGGAGCCGACGCGGTGCCCGGTTGCTATGAGGACCTGGAATTGGCGGACCTGGTGGTATTCGCCGGTTCCAATGCGGCCTGGGCCCACCCCGTGCTCTACCAGCGTGTGGCCGCGGAAAAGCGCCGGCGGCCCGACCTAAAAGTAGTGGTCATCGATCCCCGCCGCACCGCCACCTGCGACATGGCCGACCTGCATCTGGCGTTGGCGCCCGGCAGCGACGCGGTGCTGTTCAACGGCCTGCTGAGCTATCTGTACCGGGAAGATCGCCTGGATCTGGACTACATCGACGCCCACACCGAGGGGTTCACCGCGGCGTTGCGCGCGGCCCGGGCCCAAGCCGGCACGGTGCCGGCGGTGGCGGCCGCCTGCGGCCTGGCGGAGGCCCAGGTGGCGGCGTTCTTCCAGTGGTTCTCCCGCACCGAGCGCACCGTCACGTTGTGGTCCCAGGGATTGAATCAGTCGTCCAGTGGCGTGGACAAGGGCAACGCGGTGATCAACTGTCATCTGGCCACAGGCAGCGTCGGGCGCCCCGGCATGGGGCCGTTCTCGTTGACCGGTCAGCCCAACGCCATGGGCGGTCGCGAGGTGGGCGGGCTGGCGAACCTGCTGGCAGCGCACATGGACTTCGACGACCCCCAGGACCGGGAGCGGGTGCGCCGGTTCTGGAAGGCACCCCGGCTGGCCGAGCGTCCCGGCATGAAGGCGGTGGATCTGTTCGATGCGCTCGGGCGTGGCGAGGTGAAGACGGTGTGGATCATGGCCACCAATCCGGCGGTGAGCCTGCCGGAGGCCGAGCGGGTGCGGGCCGCGCTGCGGGATTGCGGGAACGTGATCGTCTCCGACTGCGTGGCGGATACCGATACGGCCGCTTGTGCCGATATCCTGTTGCCGGCGGCGCCCTGGGGCGAGAAGGAAGGCACCGTCACCAACTCGGAACGGCGCATTTCGCGGGTGCGGGCGTTTCTGCCGCCGGCCGGTGAAGCCCGCCCCGACTGGTGGATGGTCGCCCAGGTCGCACGCCGCCTGGGGTTCGGTGACGCCTTCGCCTATGAAAGCCCCGCGGACATATTCCGGGAGCACGCCGCATTGTCCGGTGTGGACAACGGCGGTCGACGGGCCTTCGACATCGGCGCACTGGCGGATCTGTCCGACGCCGACTACGACAGTCTGGAGCCCGTGCAATGGCCGGTCACCGCCGCGCAGCCCGGCGGCACGCCACGGCTATACGGCGACGGGCTCTACCACCGGCCGGGTGGCAAGGCGCGCTTCGTCGCCGTTGCACCACGTGGGCCTGCCGTTGCCGCCAGTGCCGCCTGGCCCCTGATTCTCAACACGGGGCGCATCCGTGACCAGTGGCACACCATGACCCGCACGGCCCGCACACCCCGCCTGACCGCCCACCTTCCCGAACCTTTTGTCGCGGTACATCCCCGGGATGCGATCGATGCGCGGGTGCGCGACGGCGCCCTGGCCCGACTGGTCACGCCCCACGGGCAGATGCTGGCGCGGGTGCGTGTCGATGCCGGTCAGCGGTCGGGCTCGGTGTTCGTGCCCATGCACTGGAGCGAGGCCCATGCTCGTCGGTCCCGGGTGGGGGCCCTGATCGCAGCGGTGACCGATCCGTTGTCGGGCCAGCCCGAGTTCAAGCATGCACCGGCGCGGCTGGTTCCCTTCCAGCATCGCTGGCAGGGCTTTCTGCTGACCCGCAGCCCGCTGGAGCCGGACGTCGGCGACTACCGGGTGCGCGTCCGCGCGCGGGAACACTACCGCTACGAACTGGCCGGCCAGGAGGGGCCGACAGACTGGGGTGCCTGGGTTGCCGAGCGGCTGCTGGGCCCCGGCGAGTGGCTGGAGTATGCCGATCCGGCCGCGGGACGGTACCGGTGTGCCCGTATTCACCATGGGCGTCTGCAACTGGCGTTTTTCGTAGCGCCCGACGCATTGCCGGACAGAAGCTGGCTGGGGGAGTTGTTCGCCGCCGAGCATCTGGACGAGGCCGCCCGCATGAGCCTGTTGGCCGGCCGCCCGGCGACGGGCGCGCTGACGGCGGGTCAGCCCGTGTGCTCATGCTTCAACGTGGGTCGCAACACATTGGCCGACGCCATCGTCCATGACGGACTGGACAGCGTGGAAGCTATTGGCGCCGCCCTGAAGGCCGGCACCAACTGCGGTTCCTGCGTGCCGGAGCTTCGCGAGCTGCTGGCCCGTAGCCGGTCCAGTGCCTGATCGCTGTCGAGCGGCGGCGGTACAGGCGATCAGCGGCTGTTCTCCCATGACCATTCCTTGACGTTTTCGGCCGCCCGCGGCGTTGTATAGATACCACATGCCCCTCGCGGTGGCGTTGCATCCCCGCCAATTGCAATAATCAAGACAAAACGGACCGACCCCGGGCGCCAGCGGCCCGTGCGGGCAAAAGGAGCAAGGTTATGAGACGGAGTGTCTTTGCATGGGTGGTGCTTCTGTTGATCGTGCCCGGACTCGTGCGGGCAGCGGACACCGCGCCCCAACCTCAGCAGGCGGAAACCATCATCAAGAGCACGGCCCAGGCAGTGCTGTCGTCCATCAATCAGGACAAGAGCTCCTATCACCAGCATCCCCGGAAGCTCTACGAACTGGTGGACAAGCAGGTATTGCCCCATGTGGACGCTACCTACATGACCCGGCTGGCCCTGGGACGTTACTGGCGTCAGGCCAGTGATCAGCAGCGCAAGGAAATCACCGAGTCCTTCACCAAGCTGCTGGTGCGCACCTACGCCGATACCCTTCTGCAGTACAGCACCGATCAGATCCTATGGGCGCCGGTGCGCGCCGATCCCCATGCCCAGGATGTGACCGTGCGCTCATCGGTGAACACCGGCTCGGGCTCGCCGGTACCGATGCACTATCGCATGCGTGTCAACGGTGGTGAGTGGCAGGTGTACGATGTGACGGTGGGCGGTATCAGTCTGGTGACGACCTATCGCAGCTCATTTGGAGACCTGATTCAGCAACAGGGCATGGACGGCTTCATCAAGACACTGCGCGAAAAGGTCGAGCAGGCTACTGCCAAGGGATCCTAGTGTCGGCTGGTCCCAGCGTTGGAGCTGAAGGCGCATCGTCGGGAATCAGGGGGACGCATCGCTGCATCTGCAGCTTGACTCGATGATAGGGGGCGTCGTGACGCCTGTCCGAGCAACCTCGTACTGCTGATAGGATGCGGCCAAGAGCCGTCTCTTGGCTGCGCGACGTCCGCGGCGGCTCCGTATCGGACTGCGGCCATCGCCACCATCGTAGCTACGTTGCCGTCCCATTGCGGATTCCGGCCCGTCATCTCCACGCGGTTCGGTGCGCCAGGCACAATTGGCATGCCTTCTGGCCATTCCGCATTCACCGACATTGAGGCTAAGCTAGGCCGGATCGTATCCATCAGGGGGAGGTTGTTGCCGTGACCAAGCGTGCGCTGTGGCTGCTGATCTGCATGATGCTCGTTGCCTGCTCGAAGGCGCCGGGAGCCAAGGATACCGGCTATCGCGGGATCCCTTGGGGTGCCGATGTCGGCACCGTGGCCAAGACACTCGATGTGGCACCCCATACGGCCGGCGCATCGGCGCTGTTCGCCAGCCACTACCAGGCTACCGCACCGAAGTTGGGCGCACTGATGGAAAAGGGCTTCGCCAACTTCCTGACAGGCAACAGCGGCGCGAATCCCGGCAGCCTCGACGCCCTGAAAGGCGTGACCCTGTTAGACGCCGGGAAGAAGGGATACAGCCTGTTCTTCAATGGCAAGTTCGGCATGAATGTTCACCCGATCCCGGCATCCGAATACCCGGCCGATCACGACAGGCTGATGAAGCGCTACGGCGTCATCGACAAAAAGGTCGATTACATGCCCGACAAATATCAGTCGGCCTACTTCATCATGTGGCACGATGCGGACGGCAAGATCCTGCTGGCCAAGGAGGTCTACCAGGCAGCCCCCGACCACGAGGTCACGGCCTGCCAAATCATCCACATCGACAAGCGCATATTCAACGCCATCTCCGGCGAGCTATCGGCAGCGAAAGCCAGTAAACGGAAAAAGCCTCAGAAGTTCTGATACCACTGGGCGCGCCCGCCGGCGGTTGAGTTGCTCGCATCCCGCTTCCATACTGGTAGTGAGTCCAGTGGTCGAGGGGCGAAAAGTGCTAGCAAGAGATTGGAGCACGAATCGCAGTTTCCACACGCCGTCAGGATTGCAGTGAACTTGGGCGTAAACCCCGCGCGACAGACAGGCCGGCTACCGCCCATTGCCGGTGCCGAGGTTGCCCATCTAAGGCCCACGGCGCAATCGGCCAATAGCAGGCAATCTGCCGCGGTACATTTCTGTCTCGAAGTCGGTCCACAGCGGACAGAGAGGGTTGTACATCCTTGCGCCTTCTGCGCTATAGCGGTCCAGCAAAGTTGGCGGCCTACTGCCCAGGAAGTGCCACAACTTACGCCGCCTCATTTCTGTGGTTTTCGTGTTCACCGGTCTATTCTAATGTGACAACAAGCATTGGCCAGGGTCCATTGTTTCCCAGAGCTAACCATTGCGGTCAGGGACCCAGTTTAGTGCTACCGCTTCTCCATGCTGCGAATCGATAACCCTGCGGTAACTCGCTAGGCTACACTTGATAATTGACTGAAAAAGGCGTCTTTCGCCTATGAGAAACCACTGTTTCCCTTTCGATTAGACACTGCAAGGAGGCGGGTATGTTGACTGCGGGTGTTGATATTGGCGGCACTAACATTGAAGTGGGTCTCGTTGATGACAGGCATCGGGTCGTTGATCGTGCCAAGACAGCAACTCCAGAGACTGGCCCAGCGGACACCGCCAATACCGTCGTGAAGCTGATTAAGTCGTTAAAAGACGAGCCGCGCGCAGTCGGCATCGGGATCCCAGGGGCGATTGACAACGACACTATAGTCAAGGTGCCAAATCTAGAAGAATGGGACCGTGATTACGATTTCATTGCGAAGTTGCGCGAGTCACTTGGCATTCCGGTGGCAGCCGGCAACGACACCAACGTCGGACTTCTCGGGGAGTGGCTGGCGGGCGCCGTCAAGGGTTATAACCATGTCCTCGGCGTGTGGATGGGAACCGGGATTGGTGGTGGACTGATTCTGGAAGGACGGCCGTACACGGGAAGCCTCGGATCAGCCGGGGAGATAGGCCATGTGGTGGTGCGTGCCAACGGGGGGCGATGCAGTTGTGGTCGACGGGGCTGCGTTGAGGCCTACGCCGGCCGAGGTATGATGAACCAGGCTGTGCGCGCTCTCCGAGAAGCAGGTCGGAAGACCCGGCTGTTTGACATTCAGAAGGAGGAGGGAAAGCGCAAACCCACGTCCAAGGTTTGGGCGAAGGCTCTAGCGGACGGCGACGAAGTGGCGACCGAAGTCTTCGACGAGGGCGTCGCGGTACTCGGGATGGGCGTCGGCTCTGTTCTGAATGTTCTTGATGTCGAGCGGGTGGTCATCGGTGGCGGCATGGCCGAAAAGCTCGGCAAGTCGCTCGCGCATAAGGTGCAGAAGGCGACATTGCCTTGGGTTATGGCTAACAATCCGAAACTGGACTTTGTGGTGGCGTCGTTTGGCGACGACTCGGGTGTGATCGGTGCAGCGGAACTCGGTCGGGCTGCGTTATTGGACGCGTGAAACGGAGTTGTCATCAACACAGCCCCGGCCCCTGACGACGATAGCGCAACCCGCGGCAACCCGAACAGGCAAACTCCGGCCAAAACCAGCCACTCCCGGGCTGGATCTAGGCGGCGGGACACCGTCGGTTAGCGGACTCCACCGTACCGCCAATAGCGGACTATTTACCTCGCAGTGGCACTGCCTGCTACTCGAGGCAGGTCAGTTCAAGATGCAAATGGTGGGTCATTGCTGGATGCAAATGAATATCAACTTGCCAACACCACCCTTCCTGCGACAATACGACTGTGAATCCGTGGACCCTGATCGACAGCGCCGAAATTAAGAAAGGTGGCGGAGAGCTACGACTTTATCGGCGGGGTAATGATTACTCGATCATGATCGCCGGGGTTGGCGAACTGATGAGCAGCCGCACCTACGGCTCGGAGGAGAAGCTGGCGGAGCTGGGCTGTCGACGGGCAACCGAGCAAAGCCAACCGCGCGTGCTGGTCGGCGGGCTGGGCATAGGCTTCACCTTGGCGGCGGCCCTCGGCCAGCTCGGGCCGGATGTCGAGGTGGTGGTGGCGGAACTGGTTCCGGCGGTGGTGCATTGGAATCGTGAATACCTTGGGCAGTTCGCCGGCCACCCGCTGGATGACCCACGTACCACCGTGACGATTACCGATGTCGCTGCGCTTCTCAGAACCGAACAAGGCGGTTACGACGCCATCCTGCTCGACGTAGACAACGGCCCAGAGGGGCTGACCCACCGGGGGAACGACTGGCTCTACCGCACAGCCGGCCTGCAGGCGGCCTACGACGCCCTGCGCCCCAACGGCATCCTCGCGGTCTGGTCAGCCGGTCCGGACGCGCTGTTTGGCGAGCGGCTTCGCCGCGTCGGTTTCATCGTGGAGGAGCACCGTGTTCGCGCCCACCGGGACCGCCGGGGCGCGCGCCACATCATATGGGTCGCGGAACGATACGATTAGCGACTGTATCCACCGCACGTGCGTTTGGGATTGATTGTCGCTGTTACGCAAATGAAAAACAGGTGTCAGCCGAAGAGCGAACGACAAGGGGCCGATGACTTGTTCTTCACTCACGCGAGACAAGCGAACTAACCGGTATCAAGGCTAATCGCTTGGTGGGCCGCACGAAGTAGGAACAACAGCCAACGGGCAATAGGCGGCCAAAGAGCGGAACATCGGTCACGGGCAGCGGACGGCCGCAATCAGTCAGAGAGCGGACTTGAAAGGTGGCTGGTTCCCGGCGGCTGCGCGCGCATTCGTTTGGACAGGGACTGCCGGTAGTCGGACTGCGGGTCCTTGTGGTACAAGGGCTTACGGTCGCTGCACCGGTCACGCCGGCTGCGCGCAGGCGAGCCGTCGTAAACGGTCCGCGGACCGGCGTCCGTCGGTAGGGTTTACACCCCCGGCAGGTTTTTCTGAAAGATCGCCTTGTGCACATCGCCCATGCTGAGGATGCCGACCAGCCTGCCGTCGTCGACGACGGGAATGCGGCGGATTCGGTAGGCGGACATAATCGACACCGCCTTCAACGCCGGCGCACTCGGCGAGACCGACACGACCTTGCGGGTCATGATCTGGTCGACGCGCAGATGCAGCACGTCCTTGTACTCATATTCGACCGTCTCGAGGTCGACGTGGCGATCCTGCATGGCTTCGCCCACGTCGGGATACATCGCGCCGAGCACATCCTTTTCGGAAACGACCCCGACGAGACGGCGCTCCGCGTCGACCACGGGCAGTCCGCTGATTTTGTTGAAGCACATAACAGAAGCGGCTTCCTGGACCTGCGCACCGGGCGAGATGGTTTGGACCGCCGTGGTCATGATGTCTCCGACTCGCATGATCCCTCCTCTTTTTAAGTATAACAACGGGTTAACGGTATAGCATTAGAGTGTGTAGTTAAATTTCGGCCTACGCCCACGCTACACGATTCGACACAGACCCGACGCGGGCAATGAACGTGTTCTATGGAATTTGGGCGGCCACCGCCACCGCGCGGGCAGGTCGCGCCTGGCTCACGTTCCGTCTCGGCGGGATGGCGCGAGCACACGACCTGCGCGGTTTTCACTATACGCCCTGTCATGTACGAAAGACGAGGAGGGCGATATGCATCAACTGGTGCTGTTTAGCGTTGCGGAAGGCGATAAAGTGCTATTTCTCTATGGACAGCTGGTGATCGCCGCGGGGCTGTCGGACGGCGGGCCCTCGCTCGTACTGGTAGCCGAGGCCGGGGACGAACTGGCGACGATACTAGGCACACCGCTCGACCCGATGGACTATGTGCCGACCGACGACGAGTGCGTGTGGTCGTACCCCGCGAGCAGCTTGGTCCGCCCTTTCGACCAGATCTTTCAATCGATCATGTCCCGTGAACCGCCGTCCGCCGTGACCGGCCGCTCCGACACAGTCTACCGGAGAAGACGGATGCCGAAGCCGCTGTGAGCGTAGTGGCGCTGATTCTGAATGGAGGCGCAACGGGGGGCGATTCAATTTAGTCCAAGCCAAAGGGCGTTTCGGTGACCTGACCGCTTAGTGACCCATTAGCAGACAGGTTGCCGACAAAACGAACTGGCTCAGATGGGTCGTGGGCAGTCCCAGCGAAGGGGCCGGTAGGCGGGGAATGACGACGCGAACTCTATGACGAAGAGAGACAGTCGTCGCGGCGGACCCCGGCCCGGAGCGGTCGGTTTGCACCATGGGGTGTTCCGTCAGCCACCCAGGAAGCTTGGCCCGTCGGTACCCCGACAGGTGAATCACACGCCCAGGTATTCGTGCATGATCTGGGGGTTCGCGTGCAGCTCGTCGGGTGTGCCCTCATACACCACATGACCGTTGTTGAGGATGTAGCAGCGCTGGGCGATGGACAGGGCGGCCGCCACGTTCTGTTCCACGATGATGATGGTGCGGCCTTCTTCGGCTAGCTGGCGGGTGTCGGCCAGCAGGTCCTGTACGATGATGGGGGCCAGCCCTTCGAAGGGTTCGTCCAGCAGGATCAGGCGGGCGTCGCGCACCAGGGCGCGGGCGATGGCCAGCATCTGCTGTTCGCCGCCGGACAGATCCGTGCCGCGGCTGCGGCGGCGTTCCTTGAGACGGGGGAAGTACTCGTAGATGCGCTCGAGCGGCCAGGCGTGCTCGGCGCTCAGGGAAGCCAGCTGAAGGTTTTCCTCCACGTTCAGGCTGCCGAAGATGCGCCGCTCTTCAGGGACCAGCTGGATACCGCGTTGGGCGATCTCGTAGGGGGGCAGCCCCCGGATGTCTTTGCCGTCGAAGCGAATGGCTCCGTTGTGGGGCTTGACCGCACCCACCACGGATTTCAGCGTAGTGCTCTTGCCCGCGCCGTTGCGGCCAAGCAGCGCCACCACTTCGTGCTCGTCGACATGCATGTCCACGTCGAACAGCACATGGGAGTCGCCGTAGTAGCTGTTGATGCGTTCGATCTCCAGCAGGCTCATACCTCTTTCATCCCTCCCAGGTAGGCATCCTGAACGCGCTGGTCACCTTTGATCTCTTCCGGCGTGCCTTCGGCCAGCAGGCGTCCTTCCTGCAGCACGCTGATGTATTCGGCCAGCTCGAACATGGCGTCCATGTCGTGCTCCACCACCACCAGGGTGCGCCCGGCACGGATCTGTTTGAGCAACTGCACGGTGTCGGCGCGCTCGCGGGGGCTCATCCCCGCCAGGGGCTCGTCCAGCAGCAGCACGTTGGGCGCATTGGCCAGCGCCAGCCCGATCTCCAGGCGCCGTTTCTCGCCGTAGGCCAGCTCGGTGACCGGTACGTCGGCCCGTTCCAGCAGGTTGACCATCTCCAGGGTGGCCTCGATCTGTCCGTGCAGACCCGGTACCCCGTGCAGGGAGGCGAGCATGTCCGGGCGGAATTCGCCCCGTATGCGGGCCAGCACCGGAATGGCCAGGTTCTGCGCCACGGTGAGCTTGGCGAACAGCTGGTTGATCTGATAGCTCTTGCTCATGCCGAGCTGGGACACGGCGGTGACGCCAAGGCCCGTGATGTCGGCGCCGTGCAGGAAGATCTCGCCTTCCGTGGGGGCCACTTCACCGGCCAGCATCTTGAAGAAAGTGCTCTTGCCGGCGCCGTTGGGCCCGATGATGCCGCGCAGCTGGCCCTCCGGAATCGACAGGGTGATGCCTTCGTTGGCGGTCAGTCCGCCGTAGCGTTTGGTGAGGTTGCGGCATGCCAGGGCCGGCATGCCCTTGTCGGCGGCCTTGGGCGTGATCGCCAGGCCCTTCGTCGGTCGGTGGGGCGTGTCGGCGTGGAAGGCGTAATCGGGCACCTCGTCTTCGCGCAGATGCTCGTCCGGTACACCCGCCACCGCATGGCGGCGGGTAACCTCCGCCGACAGTTCGGCCACGTCCGGTTCGGTGGCGACGCGACGCGGTGTGAACAAGGTCTTTACGGCGCCCAGCAGTCCCTGGCGGAAGACCGTGATGAGCAGCACGAACACCACACCCAGGATCAGCTTCCAGGCGGGCGCGATGGTCGGAAAATCCTGCAGCGAGTCCCGCAGCCCCAGCCACACGCCCGCACCCAGCAGCGGACCGAAGAGGGTGCCCGCGCCGCCGATGATGCTCTGCATGACCAGTTGGCCCGAAGTGGCGAAGGCTAATGCATCCGGCGGCATGTAGGACTGCAGGACGCCCAGCAGCCCACCGGCAATGCCGCCGAAGCCGGCGGCGATCACGAAGGCGGCCAGCTTGTATTTGCGCACCGAGTGGCCGGTGGCCAGCGCCCGCGGGGAATTGTCCCGCAGGGCAGTGAGCACCTGCCCGAAGGGCGACAGCACGATGCGGTGGGCGATGACATAGCCGATGAAGAAGAACACGGCGATGAAGCCGAACAGCTGCCAGCCCGACTGCAGCTCCACCGCCCAGCTGCCCAGCCCCAGGGTGGGGGTCGGGACGCCGGTCAGTCCGTTCTCGCCGCCGGTCCACTGGGACAGGGGAGAGAGCTCGAGGAAATGGAACATCTCGGCAAAGGCCAGGGTGATCATCGCGAAATAGATGCCGCTGCGGCGCAGGGTGAAGAAGCCGACGAACGCACCGGCCACCATCGCGACCAGGGTGCCGATGAGCAGCGCCAGTACCACGTTGGTCATGCCCGTCTGGGTGAGTAGAAAGGCCGATACGAAACCGCCCACGCCGAAAAACGCCGCCTGCCCGAACGACAGCAGCCCGGTAAAGCCGAACAGGATGTCGAAACCCAGTCCGAACAGGCCCCAGATGAGGATGCGACTCGCCATGTCGGCCCCGATGCCCAGCAGGGGCAGGACCAGGGGGCAGAGCGACAGCACGACCAGCGTGATCAGTTCGGCAACCCAGGGTCGCCCGGCGCCGCGCACGGCGAGATTTCTCAGGATCATTCGCGCCCTTCGATTCCAAACAGGCCTTGTGGTCGCACCGCCAGCAGCAGCGCCATGACGGCGAACAGCATGACATGGGAGTAGGCCGGATTGAACATGGAGGTAAGACTGACGATCTCGCCGGCGATGATGCCGCCCACCACGGCCCCGGGAAACGAGCCGACGCCGCCGATCACGATGACCACGAAGGATTGGACCAGGATGGCCTCGCCCATGTCGGGGGTCACGGCCACGATGGGCGCGTTGATGATGCCGGCAAAGCCGGCGGTCATGGCGCCGATGCCGAATACCAGCAGGAACACGCGGTACACGTTGATGCCCAGCATGTTCACCATCAGGCTGTCTTCGATGCCTGCACGCACAATCATGCCTATGCGCGTGCGGTAGAGAATGAGATAGAGAATCAGCAGAACGACGGCGACGATCACCATCACTTCGATGCGGTAGGTGGGATAGAACAGGAACCCGAGCTTGGTGATGCCCTGGCCCCATTCGGGCACCGCCACGCGCTGACTGATGCCGCCGAAGCCGAGCCGGACCGCTTCGGTAATGACGATGCCGATGCCGAAGGTGACCAGAATCTGATCTTCGGCGGGTCGTTGGTAGAAGTAGCGGATGATGATCCGCTCCATCAGCAGTCCCACCACGAGTGCACCGGCCATGCCGCCCACCATCGCCAGGGCGAACGAGCCGGTATGCTCCATGGCCACGAACCCCGCATAGGCCCCCACCATGAACAGGGCGCCATGGGCGAGGTTGAGCACGCCCAGCGTGCCGTAGATGACGGTCAGGCCTGCGCTGATCAATGCCAGCAACAGGCCCAGCGCCAGTCCGTTGAACAGCTGGGACAGAAACAGCGGCAAGCTGGGCATGCTCACGGTATGGCCCCCGTCTAGGTGTAGGAGCCGAGTTTGCAGCCGAAGTGACCCGGCGGCGGCATCACGTCGGGGCCGGCCACCGACTCGACGATGTCATAGTAGTCGTCCTTGCTGCGCATCGCCTTGGGCTTCTTGCCACGGATCACGAACACCGGCCGCACCAGCTGATGGTCGTCGCCGCGCCACCACACTTCGCCGATGTCGGTGTTGATGTGGTTGCCCTTCTCGTATTCCTTGATGACCGACGGCGGATAGAAGGTGCCGGCGCCTTCCACCGCATTGGCCCACAGCATGGTCTGCAGGAATGCGATATGGGCGGACCAGCCCGGTTTGCGGCCGTTGCGCTTCTCGAAGTCGTCCACGAACTGTTTGGCCAGCGGGTTGGTCTCGGCCAGTGTCCACCAGAACTCGGTGGTGCCGTAGACGCCCTGCATCAGCTCGGGGCCCACCTCCTGGGCCAGGAACGGAGCCATGTAAGGCACCACCATGGTCATGCGGTCCATCAGCCCGAACTGCTGGGCCTGCTTGATGGAGTTGACCGCATCCCGGCCGAAGCAGATGTTGACCAGCACGTCGGCGCCGCTGTTGGCGATGTTCAGCAGGTAGGTGCTGAAGTCCGAGGTGCCCAGAGGCGAGAGCTGGTTGGTGACGGTGGTCCAGCCCTGCTTCTCGGTGAACTCCTTCATGGAGTTGTAGACGGTGTGCCCGTAGGTGTAATCGGGCGTGAGGTAGGCGACCTTCTTGTTCGGCCCCAGCGCGTTCTTGATGACCGGTGCCAGTGCCTTGGACGCCGTATAGGCGAAATGGCAGGCCCGGAAGCTGTAGCGCTGGCAGTCCTTGCCGGTGGTGTCGTTGGACCCGCTGATGGCTGCCAGATAGATGGTTTTTTCCCGGTCGCACAGCTTGCCGCTGGCGATGGCCACCGCGGAGCTGACGCTGCCGCTGATCATCATGGCCTTTTTGTCGCTGATGTATTTGGAAATGGCCTGCACTGCCACATTGGGCTTGGTCTGGTTGTCGGTGACGCCGTATTCGATCTTCTTGCCGAGTACGCCCTTCTTGCCGTGGGGTGCGTAGGCGCGGGCCAGTTCGCTGCCCTGGTTCAGGTGGTCGATGGCCAACTGATAGCCTTTGATTTCGTCTTCTCCCTGGGCCGAGTAGGGGCCGGTGCGGGGCACGCTGAGCCCGACGAACACGGAACTGCCCTGAATGCCGGCAGGATAGTTGCCGAGGGCCGGATGCTCCGCCGCCCGCGCCAACCGACCGAAGCCGCTCGACAGCAGCAGTCCGCCCGCTACACCGGCGCTGGCCTTGAGGAAGTCGCGGCGATCGATGCCGGACCTGGTCTTCTTCGGATCGTTCTGATCGTCGTTCATTTGGGTCTCTCCTCCCTACGCCCTTGCATGAAGGGTGTCTGCTTCGTCGAAGGATCCTCACCGCCCGGGGCGGATCGGACCCACCTGGCATCGTTGCCCGATCCCTTCCTGATCGTTCTTCGAGGGCGTGCTGTCCCACCCTCTTCGTTGATTCGATGTTACGCCAAAAGGGCGCTGGCCGATCAGGTGACTCCACTCGCTCAGTAGGGCCTGTTAACACTATAGGGCCCGGCAGAGATGATCCCTATGGCGTCAACAGGCCCTGATACAATGCAGCAAGATTGCGCCGGATAATAGAGCGTTCCCCCTGAGGGACGCGATTGTCGACCCCGCACGGGATGGGGTAAGGGCGTAAAGTCGTAAAGTCGGCAAACAATGCTGCGCAGCACTTCAGTCCACCTTGCCACGGAGGCTCTGCACTGGCCACTGAAGCGGCGCTCCCGGCGTTGCAGAGGCGCTCGGAATGCTCATTTGCCGCTCGTAAACTGCGCTTCCTCCCCCTTTGCGCCTTGGGATCATCCGCTTGATCGACCTGTGCAGGGCTTCCCCGGGGTCTGTCCGCGGCGGTGCCGGGACGACGGTAACCACCGGGCGCGCGGCAGCCACGGGTCTCGCGGGGGTTCGCATCCTACGATTCTTGTTGCTTGGTTCAAGCCGTGGCCCGCCGAGTACCGGTGCCACGATCTCAAGATACCGCCCTCGTTGCTCTCCGTGTCCCGCTGCGCGGACTGGCCACGTCAATGGGGTGTTAAATTCCAGCATTACGCAACCGTCGGGTCAACCCTGTAGTAGCCCTATGTGCGGAAGACGGGGTGCGGAGCGGCGCCCGTTCGGCTTCGGACGGGCTGGAATGGCGCATTTCAACCAGGGCGGGCGCGACACGGACGCCGGGCGCGAAGCCGCCTGCTGGGACCTTGCCGGCTTTGGAGTCGACCGGGACGCAGCCGTCGGTTCGGTGCAGCGCGAGCCCGACGCGTTCCGGGGGCGATCTCCGGGCGGCGCCCCGATGGCGGGTCCGCCCGGTTGTCGCCGTGGGCGGGAGTTTCTATAGTGAACTTCACCTGTCGTGCGCGCGGAACAGGTGTCGAGTGCCGTGGATTTTGGCCCCCGTATTGGGGCCAAGAGGGGGGTGATGGATGTCTTTGAAGGCCTGTCCCGGCTGCGGGCGTGCGGTGCTGGATACCGCCGTCAAATGCCCGGCCTGCGGCGGCCGGCTGCAGGGCGCTCCCCAGGGTTTTCTGACCACGCCGTTGATCTGGGTCCTGCTGGTGGTTGGACCGTTGCTGGTGTTCGTGGGCGTGGTGGGTTTGTTCGTGGGCGGTGCCTCCACCGCTGTCGGGTCGGTCGCCAGTGTGTTGTTGGGGGGCGGGGTGACCTACGTCGGTATCCGTGCTCGTCGACGCTGAATGGTCCGATTCCCGGGCCATTGCGCTACCATTGAGCCCGGCAGCACGACCATAGCCGTCCGTTGCGTCCTGCAGCATCCCTGATCACAGGTCGTTGACGGGTACGGTTTTCGCCCGTCGCCCACATCAACGATAGCGGTCATCAGCAATGAACCCTGTGTCCAAACCGAATCCCGTGTCCCTGAGGACGTTGCACAGTACGGACGGTCGTGGCTTTCGCTATACGCGGGAATCGGTGGAACACATCCGACGCAGCCTGGGACTGGATCTCGACAGCGTCAGGACGCGGGAAGAGCTGGGCGAGCTCTTTCTGGAATGGATTGCAGCCGCCACCGATCGCTGCCCGGCCATGACCCTTGCGCTGGATTCCCTGCTGCGTTTCGACGGACCCGACGGGAGACCGGAGATCTCCGGGGAACTGGAGGAGCAACTGGCGGCACTGCTCAACGAGGCGGCCGGCGATTCCGATGCCGGCTCGCAAGAGCCGGGTTCGAAGTGATCCTTGCGCTGCACCAAAGCGTGCTGGCGTAGCCGGGCGAGCAACTGTGCGGTCCGCTCAGCCGGCTCGATCCAAAACCGTATCGGCATGGGACCCAGGGCAACCGCGGCGGGGCGGGCGCCTGCCGTCCATTACCACCAGCCGACGGGAGGACGCTGCCAACTGGCTACCGTGTCGTCGTTCCTGAAAATGACGGAACCGCCGCCGACGCCGGGGTAGCGATAGTACCAGACCCGTTGGCCGCTCAGCTGGAATTCCTGGCTGGGTTTGCCCAGCAGCGAGTGGATCTGCTGGGAGGTCATGCCTTTCTTGATCTGTTCCCACTTGCTCTTGATAACCCAGGGGCTCTGGGAGGCTTGGGCGCTGTTTGTTTGGGGTGTGGCCGCTGCTGTACCGCTGGCTGGGGCCGATGGCGTCGGCGCCGCCGCCGAGGAGGGCGCGGCGCCCCCCGCGACCGGGGCCGTCGTTGCGCCCTGGGCCTTGATTTCCTGTTGCAACCGTTTGACGGTGGCCTCCAATGTCTGCACCCGCTGGGACAGCTGGTCCACGCGTTTTGCCAGGGATGACGATGCGTCGCCGGCGGCCCAGGCACTGGGCCCGGTCATGCACAGCAGGGTCAGTGCCGCCGGCAGCAGGTGCTTGGGGTTGTGGATCGGATTGATCATCGGGAGGCCCTTGCGTTGTTATGTTTTGACAGGCGGGCGGCGGGCCCGGAGGCCCGCCGCGCTGCCGGTTACCACATCAGCCAACCCAGCAGGTACAGGGTGTTGTTGTCCGAGGCGTTGGTGCTTGTGCCGTCGAACTTGCTGTACGCGGTGTACTGCACGGAGAACTTGGTGTTTTCCCAGGGCAGATAGCTGAGCTGGGCAATGTAGGCCATGCTGTCCGGGCTGTCGATCCCATACAGTGAGTTCCACACGGCAGTATTGTTGCCTCCGCTCAGGTCGTCGTAGGCAAGGGCCGCTTCGGCCTGGTTGCCCCAGTGGTAGATGCCGTTGATCTTGAACTCGTTCAAGTGGCTAGAACCCGCGCCCGGAGCGCTGGCGTTCAACTCCTGCTTCTCGTGCATGAAGCTGGCGTGTACCGACAGCATGTCGTTGCCGAACGGCCGTTCATACTGGGTATCGATGGCCGTGTCGGTGTACTTGTCGGTGGGCCCGCTGATGCCCGATGTGGTGCCGTTGCCGGGATACATCTTCGCGTACATGCCGTAGGTGCCTACCATCAGGTAGTTCTGCCCGAAGTTGGTCTGGTAGGCCAACCTCCAGTAGGGCGCCACGTTGTCGATGGTGTCGTTGGACGTCGTGTCAGGCGTGGCCTGACCGAAGTGAGCGGAGCGGTACAGGGTCAGGTCGCCGTAGATGTGGTTGTCCCACATGGCGTAGGCACCGAGACCGGCCACGTTCTGATTCAGGGCGTCGCTGCCGATGAGCACCGAGGCGGAAGGCGTGCCGTAGGTGTCCTGGCTGGCGAAGGGGAAGCCCCAGGCCGGGGTGCTGTTCCACAGGTCCGCTACCGTGGGGGTGTTGTTCACGTCGATGCCGTAGGCCAGCGGCGCACCGCCCACCGTGGTGTGGTTGGCGTAGCGGATGTCGCTGTTGTCGATGCCGAAGCCGCCGCCGTCCGCCTGGGCGATGGTGAACTGCAGGAACGAGCCGATGTGGGGGCTCACCTCGCCGGCGAAGAAGAAGCTCAGCTGCTGGGGGAACTCCACGTTGTTGTTCTGCTGCCCCGCGGGCGTCTTGGAGACATGGGTCATGCCCACCTGCAGCATGGCCGACAGGGGCGGGATTTCATTGATCTTCACACCGCCGGTGCCGACGCCGGCCTTCTGCGAGATTTGTTGGATGCCGGTGAGTGTATAGCCGTTGAGCTTGAAGGTACGCCCGAAGGGCGTGAGTTCCGGAAACACCGTATGGCAGGCCATGCAGGCCAGCCCGGTTTGCCGGGCGAAACTCGGCACAGCGTTGGCGTTCATCGCGGTGGCCAGGGCGGCGGCGCCTGCCAGGGCGCCGAGGACCTTGGGTCGTAGGATTACTTTCATTGTTGTTGCCTCCATGAGCGTTCGTGCTGCGGAAACGGATTGGGGAGAAACGGGACGGCTGGGGAGCCTTGCGACGCACTGCCTGTTCCCGGAACGGTCAATGGCTGACATCGAGCCCGGCCGACGGACCGCGTGCCCGGTTTGCGATGCGTTTTGCGACTTCGTCTCAGTCATGACGGGGGCATTGTTGCGATCTGTAAACACTGTTGCATTGATGCCAATCAAGATTGAGGTCATGTAACATGCTGACTTAACGAAAAAATAACGAAATGAATACGCGCAATTTACATTAGATGTTGCTAACGTGCCGAGGACGCTTGTGGGTTTGGTTGTGGTGCCTGTGGGATCGGTGGGCTGTTCGCCAAACGGCCACCGGCTGCGCTGCCGGTAACGCCACGGACCGACGTCAAGGATGGGTATGGTGCTGCGGTGGGTTCGCAAGCGGTGGTGTGAACCCACCGGGCCGCCGATCTGCGAGTACCGGTGCGGCGAGCTGACGCTGGGAATCGAGACGGATGGTTGCGAGGGGTATTGGTGCTTGTGAACATGGTTGACCAATCCTTGGTGTCCCCGAGCCGGTTTGAGGCGGTCGTCCAAGCGGGACTTGCCATGACCGCCGGTGCGGATGTTCGGCAATGCATTCATAACACCGACCGCGGTGGGGCGGCTTGGTTCCCACAGGAGCGCGGCGGGTTCCGGCGCGACCGCCGGCCTCTTGCGCAATGGTCTCGCGATCGCCCCTGAATGCGGGCGGGCAC
>CAZNBB010000012.1:0-46567 GCA_964571225.1 uncultured Gammaproteobacteria bacterium | reverse complement strand
CACCCGGGCGTCCTTTCTTTTTGGGTACTTTTGCTTTGGACGAGCAAAGAAAAAGAACCTCGCCGCGCGGGCGCGAGAGCCCGCATTCAAATAGGCCGAAGACCGGATGGTCTTCACCTAACCGGTAGGAACAGCTTCTGCACCGGGTATACCAGCCATCGCAAGCTCCGGCACCAGCGATGCAGCACGGTAGGGCGCAATAACCGAAGGGCATTGCGCCGTTCGTGCGGCAATACCACAAGATCTACGGAAACCACGGAATCCATGGGCGGGATGAGTCAAAGACAGGGAAAGCCGTGTTCGTGCATGGATGCAGCGGCGGCAAGAGGTGGCCGATTCAGCAACGCCGCAGTGGGGGCGAGTGCTTCAGCTCGTGGCGCTTGAGGGTAAAAGGGTTCAACTGTCGACGGGCACCGCAGCGGCGAATTCGCGGCGACAGCCGCGAAAGGGCGTTCAGATCCAGTACGCGGCTCGCGTCATCACTTTCGAAACCAGCCCCATCAGGCCCTTTACGGGCCCCGGCAATTCGACGCCGCCCGATTCCATGGCCACCGTGCCGTGATGAGCCTCATCCACCCGCATCTGCTCCAGCACCGCCCGGCTCTTGCTGTCGTTGTAGGACAGCCGCTGCAGGTGTTCGTCCAGATGACGGATCACCTGGCGTTCGGTTTCCGCCACGAAGCCCAGACTCCACTTGTCGCCGATGAGACCGGCGACGGCGCCGATGGTCAACGACCCCATGTACCAGGCCGGGTTGAGGTAGCTGGTATGCCCCCCCAGCGCCTTGACCCGATTCTCGCACCACGTCAGGTGGTCGTTCTCCTCCAGGGCGGCCTGTTCCATGCGGTCGCGCACCTGCTCCAGGCGCGCCGTCAGGGCCTGGCCCTGGTAGAGGGCCTGGGCGCTCACTTCGCCGGCGTGGTTCACGCGCATCAGCCGGGCCGACTCGGTACGCTCCTGGTCGCTCAATTCCGCTTCGGGATGCCGGTCGGCAGGGTCCGGTCGTCCGGTGGCCGGTGGGCGGCCGAGCAGAGTGCGCAACGCCTGATCCAGGTTCATGACCAGATGATCGGCAGGGCTGTAACGACGCTGATTCATGGCTGCAAGATACCCCTTGCCCTGCTTGGCTGACAAGTCGGACCGCGCGGTTCAGCGCGCTAAAAGAAAGAATACGCCACGGAATCCACGGAACCCACGGAAGTAATAATAAGAAGAAGTCCCGTCAGACGGGGCCTGCTGCTCCTGCGCCAAGGGTATAGCGCTGTTTATGGTTAGGGCATGGAACTGAAGCCAGCCGGGGCTGGGGAAAGTGAACAACGAGAGCCGTGGAGCTGGATTTCGGAATGCATCGTTCGGCGGTGTCGGTTCGATGGTGCCTCACGCCAAGAGAGGAACGCGGCGGCGAGAGCACGCCCGACCGATTT
This sequence comes from uncultured Gammaproteobacteria bacterium, assembly GCA_964571225.1. Taxonomy (GTDB): domain Bacteria; phylum Pseudomonadota; class Gammaproteobacteria; order DATFLG01; family DATFLG01; genus DATFML01. The sequence goes on along the minus strand of CAZNBB010000012.1, from coordinate 45,143 downwards.
CCGTGGAGCACTGTATCCCCGATCGCTCTTTTCCGTGGGTTCCGTGGGTTCCGTGGATTCCGTGGCGTAGTTGCCTTGGCGGCGCGAGGGCGTGTCGCTACCGCAGCTGCCGCTCCAGCAGCACCACCGGATGGATGACTTCCATGGTGACGCCGGCGGCGCGCAGGCCGGCGCTCAAGTGCATGGCGCAGCCCACGTTGGCGGTGACCACCAGGGCGGGGCGCTGGGAGCGGATGGCGGCGATATGGGGTTCGCGCAGCCGGTCGGCCATGTCGGGCTGAGTGAGGACGTAGCTGCCGGCGGCGCCGCAGCAGCGGTCGTGGTCCGTGAGGGGGATCAGCTCGATCTGGGGTATGCGGCTGAGCAGGGATGCCGGTGCATCGGGCCGTTTGAGCACGTTGCGCAGGGAGCAGGGCAGATGCACGGCGACCCGGGCGCGCAGGGGTGCCAGTCGCACGGTGCCGGCCCAGTCGCAGGCATCCAGAAAGCTGTTGATGTCCTGCACCCGGGCGCCGAACGCGGTCGCCTTTGCATCGCCCTCGCCGGGCGGATGGTTCAAGGTGCCGTACTCTGCGAGCATGGCGCCGCACCCGCTGGCGGCGGTCAGGATGACATCCGGTTGCACCGCCTCGAAGGCGTCGATGTTGTGTTGCGCCAGCTCGGCCGCCCGTTCCGGTTCGCCGTTGTGCTGGTGGATGGCTCCGCAGCAGACCTGGCCGCGGGGCACATGGACGCCGAAGCCCAGGCGGTTCAGCACACTGATGCTCGCCTGCAGGGTCTGGGTGTCCGCCAGTTCCGCTACGCAACCGGTGAACAGGGCGACCGTGCCGCGCTGGGGCGCGCTGGGCGGATAGTAGCGCAGCCATCGAGCGGGCCTGGCCAGTTCGGGAAGTGCGGCGTCGGCACGGCTCAGGCCAACGGCGCCCAGCAGCCCGGTGGCACGCGCCGTATAGCGCAGCCCGCTGCGCTGATACAGGCGCAGCAGCCGGCCCGCCAGCCGCAAGGCCCGCTTATGGGGCACCAGCGTGTCCAGCGCCAGTCGCCGGACTAGACGCTGGGCGCGTGTCCGTCGGCGGGTCGGCTCGATGCGGGCCCGAGCTGCGTCCATCAACGCTCCGAACGGCACCCGGGACGGGCACATCGCTTCGCAGGCGCGGCACTCCAGGCAGCGGTCCAGATGGAAGGCCAGGCGGGACGACGAGCTCCCGAGCTCGTTCCTGTCCAGGCTCTGCATCAGCGCGATGCGTCCGCGCGGCGAATCCCCTTCGTCCTGGGTCTCCAGGTAGGTGGGGCAATGAGGCAGGCACAGACCGCACATGACGCAGCGGTCGGTTTGCTTAAGGTCGGTGGCGGACAAAATGAGAGAGTCGGTGTCGTATCAAGGGAGCGGAGGGTCCGGTTCGGGCGCGCCCGCCCATGCATGGACCGCCCACGAACCCATATAATGGAATGAACATAGCCGTAATCGGCGTTTGTGCGCAACCGGAAGCCTTGTCATGTCTTATTATCGGTATCACGTGTTCTTCTGCACCAACCTGCGCGAGGACGGCAGCGCCTGTTGCCAGCGCTTCGACGCCCAGGCCATGCGCGATTACGCCAAGCAGCGCACCAAGGAGTTGGGTATTGCCGGCGAGGGCGGCGTGCGGGTCAACACCGCCGGCTGCATGGATCGCTGCCAGGAAGGTCCTGTCATCGTCGTCTATCCGGAGGGGGTCTGGTACAGCTACGTGGACCAGGAGGATGTGGACGAGATCATCGAGCAGCACTTGCGTCAGGGTCGGGTCGTCGAACGCCTCGTTATCTAGAAAATAATGTTTTTATCAGTATGTTATATATTCCCCGTCGTCCATGCACGGTGCTCTCGATCCCATCTGGAACAGGGCTTGACAGCAATTCCAGAATATTAGAAACTGCTCACATGCTGATCGACCGGCCCCCCTCAATTTACCGGCCGATCGGTACTCCTCCATCCTCCTTTGGTGGTTTTGAGCGCGGCTCCCCAAGCCGCGCTTTTTTTTTGCCCGCAATTCGGTCCGTCTCCTCTCCGGCGTCGTTGTGGACGGTAAGGGTTCGCATCGGCTTAAGCAGGGGTTGACAAGCATAACCGTATATTAGAAACTGCTTACATGCTGATCGGCTGGCCCCCCTCGACAAACCGGCCGATCGGTACTCCTCCATCCTCCTTTAAGGTGGTTTGAGCGCGGCTCCCCAAGCCGCGCTTTTTTTTGCCCACAGGTTTCATGGCCACGGCCGCTGCTTGTATCCGCCAGACGATTTATGTACCATTCCCGGTCTTTCGTGATGGATGGGCTGTGGAGCAAATACCGATGAAGACCTTCAGCGCAAAACCGGAAACCGTGAGGCGCGATTGGTACGTGGTGGATGCCACGGGCAAGACGCTTGGCCGGTTGGCCGCCGAACTGGCACGACGGTTGCGCGGCAAGCACAAGCCGGAATATACGCCGCACGTGGACACGGGCGATTACATCGTCGTGGTCAACGCCGGTAAGGTCCGTGTGACCGGTCGCAAGGCCGAGCAGAAGACCTACTATCACCACACCGGCTACGTCGGCAATCTCAAGTCCATCACGTTCGACAAGCTGCGTGAGAAGGCCCCCGAACGGATGATCGAAATCGCCGTGAAGGGCATGCTGCCGAAGAATCCCCTCGGTCGGGCGATGTATCGCAAGCTGAAGGTGTACGGCGGCGCCGATCACCCCCACACGGCGCAGCAGCCGAAGCCCCTCGATATCTAGTCGCTGGAGACAACATGGCGCAAGAACAGTATTACGGAACCGGCCGGCGCAAGAGTTCGACGGCGCGGGTATTTCTCCGCAAGGGCACTGGCTCCATCATGGTGAACAAGCGGCCGCTGGATCAGTATTTCGGTCGCGAAACCGCCCGTATGATCGTGCGGCAGCCTCTGGAAACCGCCAATGTCATGGATCAGTTCGATATCCATGTCACCGTCAGCGGCGGCGGGATGAGCGGCCAGGCGGGCGCCATCCGGCACGGCATCACCCGCGCGCTGATGTCCTACGATGGCGAGCTGCGTTCGCCGCTGCGCCGGGCCGGCTACGTGACCCGGGATGCGCGCGAAGTCGAGCGCAAGAAGATCGGTCTGCACAAGGCCCGTCGCGCGCCGCAGTACTCCAAGCGCTAGCCACACCGGTATTTGCCGTCGAGCGCCCACCGGGCGCGGCGACGGCGCCGGTTCGGATTGGCTTCGCCGGCCTTTGGCCCGTGCCATCCACTTGGGGGATCGTCTAGTGGTAGGACAGCGGACTCTGACTCCGCCAACCTAGGTTCGAATCCTAGTCCCCCAGCCATTTTCGTCGATCGAGAAAAACGCCGCTCCGTTCCGGAGCGGCGTTTTTCGTTTGTGGAATGCCGCAGAGGGCATCGAAGAGTTTCCTCTCTGGCAGCTCTTCAAGCCCTATTTTCCTCAACAGCCCTGCCGACCAAATGGTCCGCCGAAACCGCGACAAGAGACGCAGCTGAGCGGCGTGGTGAACGCGTCGAATGAGTCTACTGTCGTTACCTTGGCGCCGGCAGACTTCAGGTCTTGCGCGATATTCCCGAAAGTCTTTTCCACGAAGTCTTCTGGTGTGTCCAATCCCGCCTTCTTTTGAACACCGCGGTGTCAAACTCGCCGGCCAAGAATGCAGGATCGGATGAAAACCCGGATTGGCTGGTGTGGGAGGCTGCGGCATCGGCGCGATAGAGCCCCCCTTGTAGAGACAAAGACAAAACGTGTAAGTGGTATTCGTTCCGTTTCTTGAGCAGGCGGTATAAGCGCCCCGCGCGGTCACCGATGCGCCTGGGCAACTGGCCACTTACGGAAGTGATGCGCCCCCCCATGGCAGCCAGTGCTCAAATTCCGTCCCTACCCCTAAATTCCGATAGCTGTCTGTTTGGGAATCCTCCAGGTTTGTTGGGAAGCGGAGATGGTGGGAGGCTCCTGCACACATTCCCGTGGGACAGGTACGTCTTCGTCCCGGACACGAAGGTGTCTACCACGGGCTCATGCGATTGGGTTGTTGGGATGACGTCGCAAATGACATGGGCCATGTGCCGACTTGTCGCTGGCCTGTGCGACGATGCTCTATGCCGTTCGGGGTCGTCGCGCGTCCCGTGTTTGGGGTAAGGCAGAGCGGTATCTCAGGCGGGCTGCGCCCCCGCTTTTCTGTGTCTCTGCTGTGCCAGCCCCCGGCGTGTTCGTGGCACCGCCGGACGCGGTCTATTCGGTACAGCCTTGGCTGCAACAAAAACGTCACCTGCTCGTGGTATGTTCACGAACCACGTTGCGGCGAACCCGCCAGCGTCGCTTTTTTGTCGGTGTGCCTAAAGTGGGCCATCCGCCGGCCGCTACAGCGGCCGTTTCCAACTCTTTAGTCTCCAAGCCCAAATTTGCATTTGTTGCACAAAGACAACAAGCGCTGGAGGTTGTGGCTTTTTGGGGAAAAAAGTGTTGCATGGGCGTAAATAGCTGCGCTACAGTACGCCCGTCTCAGTGAGATCATCCTTTATATGGAATAATGGGGAGAGATGTAATGAACAAGAAGCTTCTTGCTACCGCCATCGGTGTTGCACTGGCTGGCGCCGTGTCCAGTGCAAGCGCCGCGGTGAAGGTCTACGGTTACATCAATGGATCGTACGACTTCTACAACAATTCCTCCACGCACTATAAGTGCGATAACCCGACCGGCCCGAATGGTTGTATGGACAAGAGCGGCTCGGGTTTTTCCTCTAACTCCACCAACTTCGGCCTCAAGGGCTCCGAGGATATCGGTGGCGGCAACGCCTTCATCTGGCAGTTCGAGAGCAACATCGACCTGAATGGCTCCGGGCAGACCCTCGGCACCCGCAACACTTTCGCCGGTTTCCGCGGCGGCTGGGGTACCGTCTTCGCCGGCAAGCATGACTCCGCCATGAAGATGGCCGACACCAAGGTGATGCCGTTCAACAACACCGTCGGCGACTCCCGTAACATCATGGGTTCCGGCGCTGACACCTTGGGTACCGGGAAGCAAGAGAACATCCTCAACCAGCGCTTCGGTCGCGTGCTGGCCTACGTCAGCCCGAACATGATGGGCTTCAACGGCTACCTGATCTACGTGGGCGGTTCCTCCACTGCGTCCAACGAGTCCGCCAACACCAAGGCCGGCGGTTACGACCTGGCAGCCAGCTACAACAACGGCCCCATCAAGGGCTGGCTGGCCTACGAGAAACAGTTCTCGGATGTCTCCAACAGTGACATCAAGGCATGGCGCGTCAGCGGTTCCTACAACATGAACCCCTTCAAAGTGGGCGCCATCTACGAGAACATAACCGTCGACAGCGGCAACAGCCACTACCTCTCGGCTGACCGCAACGCCTGGGGCCTGTTCGGCATGATGAAGATGGGCATGAACGACATCGGCCTGGCCTACTACAAGGCCGACAACACCAGCGTGGCCAGCAGCGGTGCGGACATGTGGGTGCTGGGTGCGTACCACCACTTCACCAAGCAGACCAACGTGTACGCCATGTATGCCAGCATGAGCAACGACAACAACGCCAGCTACGCGCTTGGCGGTGGCGGCCATGGCGATCTGATTCCGCCGACTCAGGCCGGTGCGGATCCGAGCGTGTTCTCGGTCGGCTTCGAGCACAAGTTCTAAGAACTCCGGTTCAAAGAACAAGAAGCCAAGCTGTAGCACTGACGGGCGCCTTCGGGCGCCCGTTTTTTGTGCGTTGTCGGTCAACGTCCAAGGCGCCACGGAAAACACGGAAAGCACGGAAAATCATGTAGGGCGCAATAAGCGCAGCGCATTGCGCCGGGTAATGCGCGAAAGCATCCGTTAGAGCCACGGAACCCACGGAATCCACGGAAGGGAATAATGGGCATGCCGAGGCACACGCCGACAGGACACCGGCGCCGCAGCGGCAGGTCCGCCCGACCCACAATTCTTTCTTTCCGTGGATTCCGTGTTTTCCGTGGCGCTTTTGATTTTTGCAAGCAGCTCTGGTGGTAGAATGCCTGTCAGCTGCAGGTTCCTGTCCTTAGGCATCAAATCTCATGACGTCAGCGCCCGGCCGAATCCGCGAGATTCCGTACAACTACACGTCCTTTTCCGACCGAGAGATCGTGATCCGCTATCTCGGCGAGTCCATGTGGGACGTGCTCAACGAGCTGCGCGGCACGCGCCGCACGGGCATCTCGGCGCGCATGTTGTTCGAGGTGCTGGGGGACATGTGGGTGGTGAGCCGCAACCCCTACATCCAGGACGACCTGCTGGAGAACAAGAAGCGTCTGGGTTCCCTGGTGCATGCTTTGCATCACCGGCTCGACCAGATCGTGGCCCGGGCCAACGGCAACGAACTGGCGCTGACGCTGGCCGACCGGGCCCGGGAAGCGGTGCGCGAGTTCGAAGCCTGGTTTCCCCGCACGCGCAAGCTGCGCGCCAGGGTGCGCCGGCGCCTGACCCGCATCACCCGCAGCGACAATATCGACTTCGGTGGCCTCGCCCGCGTGTCCCACGCCACCGACGCCACCGACTGGCGCGTGGAGATGCCCCTGGTGGTGATCAGTCCCGACACCGAACGGGAAGTGCAGGCGGTGGTGAAGGCCTGCATCGACCTGGGTCTGGTCATCATTCCCCGGGGTGGCGGTACCGGCTACACCGGCGGCGCCGTGCCCCTGGACGCCAATGCCGCGGTGATCAACACGGAAAAGCTGGAAGGCCTGGGTGCCGTGGAGGAACGAACACTCCCTGGCCTGGACCGGCCGGTGGCCACCGTGCGGGCCGAAGCGGGCGTGGTGACCCGTCGGGTGGCCGAACGGGCCGAGGCGGCCAACTACGTGTTTGCGGTGGACCCCACTTCCCAGGACGCCTCCACCATCGGCGGCAACGTGGCCATGAACGCAGGCGGCAAGAAGGCGGTGGTGTGGGGCACCACCCTGGACAACCTGGCCTCGTGGCGCATGGTGATGCCCGACGGCCACTGGCTGGAAGTGGAGCGGGTCAACCACAACCTGGGCCGCATCCACGACCAGGCAACGGCGGAGTTCCGTATCACACGCTACAAGGCCAACGGCAAGACGCCGGTGGGCGAGCCCCGCATGCTGCGCATGCCGGGACAGGCGTTGCGCAAGCAGGGCCTGGGCAAGGACGTCACCGACAAGTTCCTGGGCGGCCTGCCCGGGGTGCAGAAGGAAGGCTGCGACGGTCTGATCACCTCGGCGGTATTCATTCTGCATCGCATGCCCCAGTACACGCGTACGGTGTGCCTGGAGTTCTTCGGCAGCGATCTGAACCGGGCGGTGCCGGCCATCGTGGAGACCAAGGACTATCTGGACGGCAATCCGCGGGTACAGCTGTCCGGGCTGGAGCACCTGGACGAACGCTACGTGCGGGCTGTCGATTACAGCACCAAGTCGCCCCGCCGGGAGTTGCCCAAGATGGTGCTGCTGGCTGACGTGTCCGGGGACGACGAGGACAGCGTGGCGGACGCCGCTTCCACGGTAGTGCGCATGGCCAACGCCCGTGGCGCCGAGGGCTTCGTGGCGGTCAGTCCCGAGGCGCGGCGCCGGTTCTGGGCGGACCGCGCCCGTACCGCTGCCATTGCGGCCCATACCAACGCCTTCAAGATCAACGAAGACGTGGTCATTCCGCTGCCGCGCCTGGGCGATTACAGCGCCGGCATCGAGCGCATCAATATCGAGTACTCCACCCGCAACAAGCTGCGCATGATCGACGCCGTCATGGAATACCTGGACGGCGACCTGCCCGAGCTGCGCGGTGTCCCCGACCTGGAGGACAGCGAGGAGAACCAGGCCATTCTGGCCGCCAAGAAGCAGGCCGCCCGGGAGCACCTGCAGCAGGTGCGCGACCGCTGGCAGAGCCTGCTGGAGCACCTGGACGAGCCGGCAGCCGCCCATGACGCCCTGCTGGACGGCGCCGGCCGCGACGCCCTGCGGACGGATGACCGCCTGCTGGACCTGCTGCTGCGCCGGGACCTGCGCGTCTCCTACCGGGTCGAGGTGGAGCGTCCGCTGAAGGAGATCTTTGCCGGCCGGGAACTTGAGCCCGTGCACCGGCGTCTGGACGCCATCCACGGGGAAATCCGTTCCGCACGCCTGTTCGTGGCCACCCACATGCATGCCGGCGACGGCAACGTGCACACCAATATCCCGGTGAACTCCAACGACTACCGGATGATGCGGGAGGCCGAGGGCATCGTGGACCGGGCCATGGCGCTGGCCACCTCCCTGGGCGGGGTGATCTCCGGCGAGCACGGCATCGGGCTGACCAAGATCCGCTATCTCGATCCCGGGGTCATCGACGCCTTTACCCGCTACAAGTCGGAAGTGGATCCGCAAGGGTGGTTCAACCGCGGCAAGCTGCTGGCCGGCTCCGGACTGGACCGCGCCTACACGCCCTCCCTGCGCCTGGTCCAGCAGGAAGCGTTGCTGCTGGAAGAGAGCGAGCTCGGCGATCTCAACGACGACATCCGCAACTGCCTGCGCTGCGGCAAGTGCAAGCCGGTGTGCAGCACCCATGTGCCGCGGGCCAATCTTCTCTATTCGCCGCGCAACAAGATTCTGGCCACCGGGCTGATCATCGAGGCGTTCCTCTACGAGGAGCAGACCCGTCGCGGCATCTCCACCCACCATTTCGCCGAGATGAACGATGTGGCTGATCACTGCACCGTGTGCCACAAGTGCCTGACACCCTGCCCGGTGGACATCGATTTCGGCGACGTGTCCATCCGCATGCGCCATATCCTGCGCGCCCGTGGCCAGAAGCGGGCCAGTCCCGCCACCTGGGCGGCCATGGCGTTTCTCAACGTGACTGACCCGCGCACCATCAAGCTGATGCGCAAGGGGATGATCCAGTGGGGTTACCGGGGGCAGCGGCTGGCCTACAGGCTGGCGCGGCGGTTTACGGTACCCACCAGGAAGAACAACCACCCGGCGGCCACCACCGGGCCCATGACGGTGCGCGCCCAGGTCATCAACTTCGTCAAGAAGCCCATGCCGGGGGGGCTGCCGAGCCAGCCCATGCGGGCCCTGCTGGGGGCCGAAGACAGCAAGATGGTGCCGATCCTGCGCGATGCCGCCAAGGTGAGCGAGGAGTCGGACGCGGTGTTCTACTTTCCCGGCTGCGGTTCCGAGCGCCTGTTCAGCCAGATCGGGCTCGCCACTCTGGCCATGCTCTACGAGGTGGGCGCCCAGACCGTGCTGCCTCCCGGTTACCTGTGCTGCGGCTATCCCCAGACTTCGGGGGGCGACCGCGAGCGTGGCCACAAGATCACCACCGACAACCGGGTGCTGTTCCACCGGGTGGCGAACACCCTCAACTACATGGATATCAAGACGGTCATCGTGTCCTGCGGCACCTGCATGGATCAGCTGCAGAAGTACGAGTTCGAGAAGATCTTTCCGGGCTGCCGGCTGCTGGACATTCACGAGTACCTGATGGAGAAGGGCCTGGGCCTGGAAGGTGTGGAAGGGGTGCAGTACATGTACCACGATCCCTGCCATACGCCCATGAAGACCTACAACTCCATCGGTGTGGCCTCCAAGCTGATGGGGCAGGATGTGCTGCTGTCCGACCGCTGCTGCGGCGAGGCGGGTACCTTTGCGGTGTCGCGGCCCGACATCGCCACCCAGGTGCGCTTCCGCAAACAGGAAGAGCTGCACAAGGGCATCACCGAACTCACCGGCAAGCCCACCGCGGAGAACGGCAACGTCAAGCTGCTCACTTCATGCCCAGCGTGCCAGCAGGGTCTGATGCGCTACGGCGACGAGACCGGCCTGCAGACTGACTACATCGTGGTGGAAATGGCCAATCGCCTGCTGGGCGAGGACTGGCAGCAACGCTTCGTCGACCAGGCCAAGGCCGGCGGCATCGAACGGGTGCTGCTGTAGCGGCGGCTTCCCTTCCGGGCCTCCTTGAAAGGCGCCACGGAAAGCACGGAAACCACGGACGGTAAGAGCCACGGAACCCACGGAATCCACGGAAGGGGGGGGGTGGAAGCGGTGACGCACCGCTACAGGGCATTGGTGCCATACCGGCAGTCTCTCCCGCCCGACAACTATTCCTTTCTGTATGTACCGTATCTTCCGTGGCGCATTCTTCCTGCAGGGAGAGCCACAGAACCCACGGCAGTCGATGTAGGTTGGGCTGACGAAGGAAGCCCAACAGGCTGTCGTTCGATTCCGGTGCACCGTGTTGGGCTTCGCTGCCCTCAGCCCAACCTACGAGGCTGCGCTTATTGCATCCTACGATACTGTACGGCATCGGCGTCGTAGTCGCCGGCGCTTTCAATCAATAATTATTCTTTTCCGTGGATTCCGTGGCGCATTTTTCTTTTGGCTTGGCGTACCACTACCGCCGGAGGTGGGCTACTTGCGGAACAGCCAGAACAGCAGGGTGAGGATCAGGCTGACGATGATGGATGTGGTGAGGGGAAAGTAGAAGCGGAAGTTGCCCTTCCCGATCATGATGTCCCCCGGCAGCCGGCCCAGTCCCAGCTTGCCCAGCCAGGGCCAGGCCAGGCCCGCCAGCACCAGCACGACGCCGAGGATGATGAGAGTGCGCGCCATGGCCGCGGGCCTCGCCGTCCGGTCAGGACAGGGTCTTGATGCCCTCGGCGCTGCCCAGCAGCAGCACGTCGGCCGGCCGCAAGGCGAAGATGCCCACGGTCACCACGCCCGGGATGTTGTTCAGGTCCGCCTCCAGCTTGGGCGGGTCCATGATCTTCAGGTTGTGCACATCAAGAATGATGTTGCCGTTGTCGGTGGTGAAGCCTTCGCGCAGCACGGGTTTGCCTCCGTGCTTGACCAGTTCCCGGGCCACGAAGCTGCGGGCCATGGGGATCACCTCAAGGGGCAGAGGAAACTCCCCCAGCACATCCACCAGCTTGGAATCGTCGGCGATGCAGACGAACTTGCGGCTGGCGCCGGCGACGATCTTCTCCCGGGTGAGCGCGCCGCCGCCGCCCTTGATCAGGTGCAGGTGCCGGGTGGCTTCGTCCGCGCCGTCCACGTAGACCGAAATCTCGTCCACCCCGTTCAGATCCAGGACCGGGATGCCGTGGCTCTTGAGGCGTTCGGCCGATGCGACGGAGCTGGCCACCGTCCCCTCGATCTTGTGCTTGATGCCGGCCAGCCAGTCGATGAAGTGGTTGGCCGTGGAGCCGGTGCCCACGCCGATCACCGTGCCCGCTTCCACGTAGTCCAGGGCAGCCTTGGCCACGGCCTTCTTCAGTTCGTCCTGGTTCATCGTTCTCGCTCCAATCGTGTAGTTTTGCGAAATCATACCGTCCGCGGCCGTTGAAGTCATGGCGGCCCGCTCCGGCCGAGCCCTAGGAAACCCGCTGTTGAACTGATACTTTATGGCTCCATGTCCAACCGATACCTGAAAATGATCCTCAATGCGCGGGTCTACGACGTCGCCCGCGAAACGCCCCTGGATCCCGCGAGTGGACTCTCGCAACGTCTGGGAAACCGACTGTGGTTGAAGCGCGAGGATCTGCAGCCGGTCTTTTCCTTCAAGTTGCGCGGCGCCTACAACAAGATCATAAGGCTGCCCGAGGAAACCTGTCAGAAGGGCGTTATCGCGGCATCCGCCGGCAATCATGCCCAGGGGGTGGCGCTGGCGGCCCGGCGCCGGGGTATCAAGGCCCTCATTGTGATGCCCCGCACCACACCGCCCATCAAGGTCGCCGCCGTGCGCCAGCTCGGCGCCCGCGCGGTACTGCACGGCGATTCCTACGACGAAGCGTCGGCCCATGCCCAGACGCTGGTTGCCGAGCGCGGGATGACCTTCGTTTCCCCCTACGACGACCCCGACGTCATTGCCGGGCAGGGCACGGTCGGGATGGAAATTCTGCGTCAGCACAGCGGTCCGCTGCACGCCATTTTCGTGCCCGTGGGCGGTGGCGGCCTGATTGCCGGCATCGCCGCCTACGTCAAGGCGCTGCGGCCAGAGATCAAGGTCATCGGCGTGGAACCCGACGACGCGCCCAGTATGCACCAGGCGCTGGCCCGCGGGCGACGGGTGGCGTTGAAGCAGGTGGGTATCTTCGCGGACGGGGTCGCGGTCCGGCAGGTCGGAAAGGAGCCCTTTCGCATCGCGCGCGAGCACGTGGACGAAGTCGTGCTGGTGAGCAGCGACGCCATCTGTGCCGCCATCAAGGATATCTTCGACGACACCCGCTCCATCGTGGAGCCGGCCGGCGCCCTGGCGGTGGCCGGCGCCAAAGCCTATGTCGAACGCACCGGCATCCGCGATCAGGACATGGTGGCCATCAACAGCGGCGCCAACATCAATTTCGACCGGCTGCGTCATGTGGCCGAGCGTGCCGAGCTGGGCGAGCGGCGCGAGGCGCTGCTGGCGGTGACCATTCCCGAGCAGCCGGGCAGCTTCCGCCGCTTCTGTCGGGCGCTGGGCCGGCGCAGTATTACGGAGTTCAATTACCGCTATTCCGATGCCACCCAGGCCCACGTGTTCGCGGGCGTGGAGCTCGATGACGGCGATGTCGAGCGCGAGGCTCTGATGAAGGAGTTGCAGGCGCTGGAGTACCCCGTTCTGGACATCACCGACAACGAGATGGCCAAGTTGCATGTGCGCCACATGGTCGGGGGGCACGCGCCCGGGGTGGAGGACGAGATTCTCTACCGTTTCGAGTTCCCGGAGCGCCCCGGCGCGCTGCTGCGATTCCTCACCAAAATGGGCGGCCGATGGAACATCAGTCTGTTCCACTACCGCAACCACGGGGCCGCCTACGGGCGCGTGCTGGTGGGCATTCAGGTCTCGCCCGGGGAACGCAGACGCTTCCGCGAGTTCCTCGACGCGCTCGGCTACCAGTACTGGGATGAGACCGGGAATCCGGCCTACGGGTTGTTTCTGGGGCGGATCTGAGAGGAGAAGGGGCCAGCGTCCCGGCGCCGGGGCCGGGCAACCGGCCTGCTTGAGAGAGCGGGCGGGCCGTCATCAACCCGCCGCCCCCCGGTGCTGCTAGCGCTTCTTCTTGGCCGTCTTCCGCTTCGCGGCGGCCTTCTTCTTCGGCCCCGCTTTCTTCTTCGCGGTCGCCTTCTTCTTCACGCCGGCCTTCTTCTTGGTACCGGCCTTCTTCTTCGGCGCCGCCTTCCTCTTTGCGGTCGCCTTCTTCTTAGCGCCAGCCTTCTTCTTGGCGGTGGTCTTCTTCTTGGCCGCTACCTTCTTCTTGGTAGAAGCCTTCTTGCGGGCCGCCACTTTCTTCTTGGTGGCTGCCTTCTTCTTTGCGCCGGCCTTCTTCTTCGGCGCTGCCTTTCTCTTCGCGGTCGCCTTCTTCTTGGTTGCGACTTTCCTCTTGGGTGCCGCTTTCCTGCGGGTTACTGCCTTCTTCTTAGCGGTGGACTTCTTTTTGGAAGCGGCTTTCTTCCTCGTTGCCATAGGAGTTCCTCCAAGGTTTCTACGAGTTACCCGCGCTTGAGTATAAACAACCATTTGCAAATTGCCACCTATTTTTGAATGACTTGAACGCCATTCGGTGCAATCGGCATGCAATGCAACAAGGCGAAAGGTGTGCAGCGGGCGCGTAAATCGCAGTGACAACGAAGACGCACAGTTCAAAAAGTCAGGGAAAATACAGTGTGGAAACGCTGTCAGTCGCAATACGGATGCGTCGCTTCCTACTGTCCTTTAAGCCGCAGCGCTTCGTCGTTGAAGGCGCCGTCGATGAGGTGAATGACGCGCTCGAGCATGCGGAATCCGTCCACCGGCGCGTCGTCTTTCATGTACTCCAGGCGCAACGGACCCAGCGCGTTGACCGCGTCGGCACGCTCGAATTCGGTGCCGACATCGGCAATGTTGCAGTGCTCGGCGATGGCCTTGATGATGCGGCCGGCCAGTGCGTCGTGATGGTCGCCTTCGCGCGCTTTCGCCAGAGTCTGCTCCGGGGTGCCTTCCAGGAGCTCGTAGTCGCTGTTGGTGTCGATGTACTGGAGCAGTTCGGCCAGGTTCATGGTGTACTCCTTGATGTAGTGCTGAGCCACCGGCGGCGGCCCGGTTCAGATGTCGGTCAGGTAGCCTTCGCGCAGGGATACGCCGCAGGAGCGCTCGACCCGGTCCAGGTAGTACATGAGGTCGATGGGCAGCGCGATGCCGTCCAGAGCCTGCAGCGGGAACAGGTCGGCGGTCAGCACCATGTCGGCGATGCTGATCTCGCCCATATAGAAGCCCCGTTCGGCCAGGTGGCGGCCCAGCTTCTTGAGGTTGGTCAGCGAGTCGAGCTGGGCATAGCCGGCGTAGCGGTCATTGGCCAGCTCTTCGACGGTCATGCCGAGCCGGCGCTGGACCTCCGCCTTGTAGGCGGCCAGGGTTACCTCGTCGGCGCCGATGTTCCGGAACGCCGGACGCACCGGTGCATAGAGGCGTTCCAGCACCGCGTCCACCCGCTTGCGCCAGTCCAGCAGCGCCTCCCAGGCGGCCGTGTCGATGCGGGCCTCGGCCAATGGCGGTTCACCCGGGAACAGGCCGTCGATGCGCCGCAGAATGTCCGTCGAATCGTGCAGCAACTCGCCGTTGTCCAGTTGCAGCACGGGCACCTGCCGGGCGATGCCCAGTTCGAAAAACGTCTCGTCGTCGTCGTAGGCGAGCGGGACGTCCCGGTAGTCGATGCCCTTGCAGCCCAGGGCCAGGCGTACCCGCTGGGAGGGGGCGTCGGACCAGAAATGGTACAGGGCGGGCATATCGCTTCTACTCCATTCCGAGGACGATGTCCCACTGTTCCCGGGTAACCGGCATGACCGAAAGCCGGTTACCCTTGCGCACCAGCGGAAAATCTTCCAATTCCGGGTGGGACTTGAGCTCGGCCAGGGTGATGACGCGTTTGAGCTTGCGCACGTACTGGATATCCACCATGTACCAGCGCGGCTTGTCCGGGTCGCTCTTGGGATCGTAGTACTTGGCATGGGGATCGAAGGCAGTGAAGTCCGGATAACCCTCCCGGACCACCTTGGCGATGCCGACGATGCCCGGCTCGGCGGTGTTGGAGTGGTAGAAGAACACCTTGTCGCCCTTCTTCATCTGGTCGCGCATCATGTTGCGCGCCTGATAGTTGCGCACTCCGTCCCAGTGGTCCGTCTTGTTGGGCATAGCTTTCAGGTCGTCGATGCCGAATACGTCCGGCTCGGATTTCATCAGCCAGTGGTTCATCGTTCTACGGGCCTTTTCGGTCGCGGATTTGGATGTCGATTACGGCAGCAGAGTATAGGGGGGAGGTGATTTGAAGCAAACGAGAGGCGGCGGCGGGGGGGTGATTCCCAGGCTGTGCGCCCGGTAATGGGCCGACTTGGGTCAGCGGCTAATGCTGGGGAGTGTTGCGTCCGGATACAGTCCCGCGTCGGTGGCCACGGCGGCGAGCGGCACGTCCCAGGCTTGCGCGGGCAGTGCCTGCACCCGTTGGAAATCGTAGGCCAGGCCCAACAGGCGGGGCTTGTGCCAGTGCTGCCGGCGCTGCAGAAAGCCGAAGCTGCGGTCGTAGTAGCCGCCGCCCATGCCGAGCCGGTTGCCGTGGGCGTCGAAGGCCACCAAAGGGGCGAGCACCAGATCGAGGGCCGTGGCCGGCACCCGGCCA
Source organism: uncultured Gammaproteobacteria bacterium (assembly GCA_964571225.1). Classification (GTDB taxonomy): domain Bacteria; phylum Pseudomonadota; class Gammaproteobacteria; order DATFLG01; family DATFLG01; genus DATFML01. The sequence continues at coordinate 29,531 of CAZNBB010000012.1, read as the reverse complement.
CGGTGGACGATCCGGGGTTCGTCGATGCCGTAGCAGTTGCTCATCAGCCGATCGCCGGGGCGGTAGGGAGCGAACCAGAGACGGTTGTGCCCGAACGGCACCAGCACTGGAAGGTAGATGGATTTTCCCCGCTCCCAGGCCGTTTCCATCAGCGGCAGGGGGTCCATTTCCCCGTCCGCGGCGAGGTACGCGGCAATCCGCCGGCTATTGCGGAACAGTGCGCTGGCGGCAACATGCTCGGCCATCTGCCAGGCCGCTTCCAGGCGCTGAGCGGGAGTGAGGGCGCGACGCTGCTGGCGCATGCGGCGGCGCAAATCGGCGCGGGATGTCATCGTGTCGGCGAGGTCATGTGGACAGTGCCGGAGCGGGGTTCGGCACTCACTGTCCATCCGGAATAAGGAGGCACCCTCCGCCTATGCCGTCGCGGCCTTCGACCTTGAACCCTGAGTTCAAGTGGGGACAGTGGCGATGTCATCAGGCTTTCCGCAGGTCGCGGACATGCACACAGACATTCACAGCGTTGTCCCCAGGGTCGACGCTTGTAGGCTCAAGAAATTTCCCGGCCGCAAACGTACATCGCAGGGGATGCCTGTAACGTTGCCGACAGCCCTACAGTTCCAGCTGTCGGCCTTTGTTCAGGGCGAGCTCGATCTTTTCCTGGAGGACACGGATCCTCGAGCTCATATTCTGATGATAGTCCTGGCGCCGCGACTTCTGCTGCAGCAGTTCGTGGGCGATATTCAGGGCCGCCATGACGGCAATCCGGTCGGCTCCCACCACTTTGCCGCTGTCGCGGATTTCCTTCATCTTGCTGTTGAGGTACTCGGCGGACGCTGTCAGGCCGTCGCGCTCCTCCGCCGGGCAGGCTACCAGATACTCTTTCTCCAGGATCCGGACGCTGACCGGGCCGTCGTCCCGAGTCATACGCCGTGCTCCATGGCCTTCAGGCGGTTGATCATCGCTTCCACGCGGGCGCGGGCGCCCTCGTTCTTCTCGACCAGCCGGGCCCGTTCGGCGGCCAGGGTTTCCTGTTGCTGGCGCAACGAGCGGTTTTCCGCCTTGAGCTGCTCCACGGTCTCGATCAGCTCCTCAAGGCGGAATTCGAGCCGCCTCAGATCCTGCTCGGCGGTCTGCTGTGCGCTGTCTTTTTCCATGGAGCCAATATAGTGCCGGCCGGTTATCGGGTCAACGGCCGGGCCGGCGCCCGCGCGGGCGGCGCGCGGTTTATGCCATAATTGCAGCTCATGCCGATCAGGGCACAAGCGGCGGGTGAGTTTTGGCCGACCATTCTGATGGAAAAGGAGATTCAGCGGGTTCCGCCAATCCGGACGCGGTCGTCGTAGAGGGTACGACCAAGAGCGGAAAACCCTGTCGGGTGGTGGACAACACTGCCAGTGTCGCGCGCTCGGAACTGGCCGGGCTGCTGGCGGATCTGATCGAGCACGACCGCTTCGGAATCCGCGGGATGTCGGCTGCCGGAGAGAACACAGTGACCCTGGGCGCGCCGGTATTCACTCATATTCAATTGGGTGGCGAGATCTACCGCCTGCTGGTGCTGCCGTACGAGGCCCGCATAGAGCGCTTCTGAATGAACACCACCCCGAATCTGGACTATGACGAGGTGGACGCCGCCCTGCAGCAGGCCGGCGCCATCCCCGATGCCGCCGAAAGCCACGGCATTCTGTGCGGGTTGACCTGTGCCGGTGGGCGGCCGGACGCTCAGGCGTGGATGGGGCAGGTGCTGGCCGATACCGACCCCGCCAACGCCATGGTGGTTCCCTGCCGCAGCGTGCTCGAGCAGCTCTACCAGGACACCATGGGGCAGCTCAACGATTCCGCTCTGGATTTTCGACTGCTGTTGCCCATGGACGCCGACCCCTTGCCAGATCGGGCAAAGGCGCTGGGCAAGTGGTGCGAGGGATTTCTTTTCGGTCTCGGCATGGGGGGTGTCAAGGATACCGCGAGCCTTCCCGGTACGGTGCCCGAGCTGATCAAGGACATGTCGGAAATCTCCCGTGTGGAGTTCGACATCGATAGCCCCGAAGATGCGGACGAGGCGGCCTACACGGAAATCGTCGAATACGTGCGGGTGGGTGTGCTGCTCATCAACGAGGAGCTGCATCCGACCAAGGCGCCGCCGCGGCTGCAATAGCCGGCACCATATCAACCCAGAGGAGCCAGTCTTGTCCGGGACCTTCAACGTCAAGGAATTCGCGCGCCGCCGCCGCCAGCTGATGCGTATGATGGGGCCGCACTCCATTGCCATTCTGCCCGCCGCTCCGGAGCGCACCCGCAACCGGGACGTGGAATATCCCTACCGGCCGGACTCCGATTTCTATTACCTCACCGGGTTCCCCGAGCCCGAGGCGGTGCTGGTGCTGGTTCCCGGGCGCAAGCACGGCGAATTCATCCTGTTCTGCCGGGAGCGCGACCCACACATGGAGACCTGGACGGGGCGGCGTACCGGTCCGGAGCGGGCCGGGGAACGGTTCGGTGCCGACGATGCTTTTCCCATTGCCGATATCGACGACATCCTGCCCGGCCTGATGGAGAACCGGGAGCGGGTCTTCTACACCATGGGCTCGCACCCGGAGTTCGACAACCGGGTGATCGGCTGGGTGAACCGTATCCGTTCCCAGTCCCGGGGCGGTCAGCGCGCGCCCGAGGAATTCGTCACCTTGGAACATCCGCTGCACGACATGCGCCTGTACAAGAGCCGGGCCGAGCTCAAGGCCATGCGCCGGGCGGCGGCCATTTCCACCGCCGCCCACCGGCGGGCTATGGAAGTATGCCGCCCGGGGATGATGGAGTACGAGATCGAGGCGGAGTTTCAGTACGCCTTCCGGCGCGGCGGCGCGGACTGGGCCTATCCGAGCATCGTCGGCGGCGGCGGCAACGCCTGTATCCTGCACTACACCGAAAACAACGCGCCGTTGGCCGACGGCGACCTGCTGCTGATCGACGCGGGCGCCGAATACGACTGCTATGCGGCGGACATCACCCGCACGTTTCCCGTCAACGGGCAATACAGCAAGCCCCAGAGAGCGCTTTACGAAGTGGTGCTGGCGGCCCAGCTGGCGGCCATCGACCAGGTGCGCCCGGGCAACCACTGGAACCAGCCCCACGATGCGGCGGTGCGGGTGCTCACCGAAGGGCTGGTGGAGCTGGGCCTGCTGAAGGGCAAACCCGAAAAACTCATCAAGGACGAAGCCTACCGTCGCTTCTACATGCACCGCACCGGCCACTGGCTCGGCATGGACGTACACGATGTGGGCGACTACAAGGTGGGTGGCGAGTGGCGGGTGCTGGAGCCGGGCATGGTGCTGACCGTGGAGCCCGGCCTGTATGTGCCCGCCGGCAGCAAGGGTGTGGCCCGCAAGTGGTGGGACATCGGCATCCGCATCGAGGACGACGTGCTGGTCACCAAGGACGGCTGCGAAGTGCTCACGGCGGCCGCGCCCAAGTACGTGGACGAGATCGAGGCGCTGATGGCCCGCTGACATGACGCATGCACACCAATTCATGACAATCGCCGGTGTTGCGGACATGGCCGTCCCGAGCCGCCGGACCCGGCCAGAGTCGCGATGACCGACTACGACCTGCTCATTGTCGGTGGCGGCATGGTGGGTGCCAGCCTCGCCTGCGCCCTGAGCGATCAACCCCTTCGCATTGCCGTCGCCGAGGCGGTGACTTTCGACGCTCCCGTCCAGCCGAGCTATGACGACCGCGCCATTGCCCTGGCCGCCGGCACGCGGCGCATCTTCGAGGGCATGGGGCTCTGGCCGCAGTTGCGCGACGGCCTTACCGCCATTCATCGCATCCACGTTTCCGACCGGGGACGTTTCGGATTCGCCCATATCGACCGCCGCGAACAGCGGGTGGAAGCGCTTGGCTATGTGGCGCCGGCGCGGGTGCTGGGCGCCGGTATCGGCGCGCGGCTGCGGGAGCTGCCGGCGGTGGACCTGATCTGCCCGGCGCGGGTGGAGTCGGTACAGGCGGGCGGCGAGCGGGCCACGGTGCGCCTGAGCACCGACGACGGCAGCCGTGACATCCGTGCCCGGCTGGTGGTGGCCGCGGACGGTGCCCAGTCGGCGGTGCGCGCCCAGCTGGGCATTGCCACTCGCAGCTGGGAATATGGTCAGACCGCAGTTGTCACCAACGTCACGCCCCAGTTCGACCACGCCCATGTCGCCTACGAGCGTTTCACCGACAGCGGTCCGTTGGCCGTGCTGCCCATGGGCGAGCGGCGCTGCGCGATCGTGTGGACCGTCCCCGACGAGGCGGTGGATGAAGTGATGGGCCTGGACGACGCCGGCTTCCTGGCCCGGCTGCAGGAGCGTTTCGGCTACCGGCTGGGACGCCTGGAACGGGTCGGCAAACGCCACAGCTATCCGTTGCGGCTGGTGCGCGCCCGCGAATCGGTGCGTGACCGACTGGCACTGATCGGCAATGCCGCCCACACCCTGCATCCGGTGGCCGGCCAGGGCTTCAACCTCGGCCTGCGGGACGTGGCGGTACTGGCCGAAGTGATCGCCGAGGCCCTGGACGGTGGTGAGGACATCGGGGCCGGTGCGGTACTGCGCCGCTATGCCGACTGGCGCAAGGCCGACCATCGGCGGGTTATCGCATTTACCGACGGGCTTGCGCGTATGTTCGTCAATCCCCTGGTGCCGGTCGGGCTGGCGCGTGACGCGGGCATGGTGCTGCTGGATCTGCTGCCGCCGGCGAAACGCGCCTTCGCCCGTCTGACTATGGGTCGTACCGGTCGCCTGCCCCGGCTGGCATGCGGCCTGCCGCTGCGCAGAGGCAGGCGATGAGTCCGGCCTTCGATGCGATCGTGGTGGGCGGCAGCAATGTGGGCGCCACGGTTGCATGCGCTCTGGGTCAGGCCGGTCTGCGGGTGGCCGTTATCGAGCCCCGCCAGACACCCGCCGCGTGGTCCGCCGACAGCGTGGACCTGCGGGTGTATTCCATCACCCGGGCCTCCCAGCGGATCTTCGCCGCCCTGGGCGCCTGGGAGGGCATGGTGTCCCGGGGCGTGAGCCCGTTCCGGGAGATGCATGTCTGGGATGCCGGCGGCCGCGGCGCCATCCATTTCGACAGTACCGCCATCGGCGAGGATACCCTCGGGCATATCATCGAGCAGCGGGTGATCCAGGCGGCCCTTCACGAACGCCTGCGCGAGCTGCCGACGGTGGAACTGGTGTGCCCGGCGGAGTTGGATGCCATCGAGCATATGCCCGGTGCCGTGACGGCGGTGCTGGCGGACGGGCGGCGGTTGCCGGCGCCGCTGCTGGTGGGTGCCGACGGCGTACAGTCGCCCGTGCGGGAGATGGCCGGCATCGTCACCGAAGTGCACGAGTATCTGCAGCGCGCCCTGGTGGCGCCGGTGGCCACCGAGCACTGGCATCGCGAAACCGCCTGGCAGCGCTTCCTGCCGGGTGGGCCGCTGGCTTTTCTGCCGTTGCGGGACGGGCGTTGCTCCATTGTCTGGTCGCTGCCCGGCGAGCAGGCAGACCGGTACCTGGCGCTTCCCGAGTCCGACTTCCGGCGCGAACTGGAGGAAGCGTCCGAACGGGCGCTGGGCGCCATTACGGCGGTGGGCGAACGTGTCGCGTTCCCGCTGCGCAGAATGCACGCCCGCAGCTATCTGGCCGAGCGCATCGCGCTGGTGGGCGACGCTGCCCATGTGATACATCCGCTGGCGGGGCAGGGTGCCAATCTGGGGCTGCTGGATGCCGCCACCCTCGCCCAGGTAGTGATCGATGCCCACGCCGACGGCCGTGACATCGGCGACCGTCGCGTGCTGCGCCGCTACGAGCGTTGGCGTCGGGGCGACAACCTGGCCATGATGTCGGCCATGGACGGTTTCAAATACCTGTTCGGCAATTCTCTCCTGCCGGTGCGTCAGGTGCGCAATCTGGGCCTGCGCCTGGTCGACGGTGCCGGCCCGCTGAAGGCCTTTCTGATCCGCTACGCCATGGGGTTGTCCGGCGATCTGCCCCGACTTGCCATGGCGCCGGTGGCCCCCGAGTAGGGGCGGCGCCTGCGCGAACCGGCGACCCGGTTGAACTTATTCGTTCCTGTAGCGCCTACGATTCAGTAGGAAGGCGGCTGTGCATGGACGGCCGCCGCCGACCCGGCGCGAGAGGGACCGATACCAATGAGCCTGTTCGGGATAATGGCGGTGCTGTTGACCCTGTCGGCCGCCTTCAGCTATCTGAATTACCGCTTTTTCGAACTGCCGACCACTATCGGCATCATGTTGTCCGCGTTGATGTTTTCCCTTGCCCTGATTCTGTTGGGGCACTTCGGGCTTCCCATGAGCGCCTGGGCCAGGCAGTTGCTGGCCCGCATCGATTTCAACCGCACCCTGTTGCACGGGATGTTGAGCTTCCTGCTGTTTGCAGGTTCTCTGCGGGTCAACATCAACGACTTGGCAAGGGAAAAATGGATTGTTGCGTTGCTGGCCCTCGGCGGCGTGGTGGTCTCCACAGCCATCGTGGGGTTGATGGCCTGGTGGGTGCTGGGACTGTTGGGCTTTCACTTTCCGCTGATGTATGGATTGCTGTTCGGCGCACTGATTTCACCCACCGATCCGGTGGCTGTGCTCGGCATCGTCAAGTCGGCGGGCGCTTCGGAAGTGCTGGAGACCCGGATTTCAGGGGAGTCCCTGTTCAACGACGGCGTGGGCGTCGTGTTGTTCGTGATTCTGCTGCAGATCGCCGTTGGCGGCGGTTCGCCCACAGTCACCGGCGTGGCGGAACTGTTCCTGCGGGAAGCCCTGGGCGGCGCGTTGTTTGGACTGGCGATCGGTTGGTTGGCCTACCTGTTGTTGAAGAGCGTGGACGACTACCATGTGGAGGTGTTGATCACCCTGGCACTGGTGGCGGGGGGCTATCACCTTGCCGATCACCTGGGGCTGTCCGGCCCCATCGCCACGGTGGTGGCGGGGTTGCTCATCGGCAATCACGGACGGGCGCTGGCCATGTCCGAGCGGACCCGCGGGCACCTGGACAGCTTCTGGGAACTGGTCGATGAGATCATGAACGCGGTGCTGTTTCTGCTGATCGGGTTGGAAGTCCTGCAGATCGCGATGCCGGGGTCTTTCATCATCGCCGGTGTGCTGATGATCCCGGTGGTCCTGCTGGCTCGTCTGGTCAGCGTCGGCATTCCCGTCGCATTGACCGAAGCCCCGTGCCGCTCCACCCTGCAAGTGGTCAATGTAATGACCTGGGGCGGTTTGCGCGGAGGCATTGCGGTGGCGTTGGCGCTTTCCCTGCCGCCCGGCCACTTGCGTGACCTGATCATCACCATGACCTATGCCGTCGTGGTGTTTTCCATTGTCGTGCAGGGACTGACCATCGGTCCGCTGATTGCCCGCAGTACCGCGATTGATTGAGTGCCCCGTTGCGTCGTGCAGGCCGGACTGCAAGGCGGCGGCCTTACGAGGCGAATCCCGTGCTGCCGAGCCGGGTATGCGCAAGTTTCAACGCCGGCGATGCCGGCTGACGAGGTGAGGTTCTATGGATGTGCAGGCGGCGATAGAAGCGCGTCGGGCGGTCAAATCGTTCGACCCCGAGCACAGGATGACGGACGCGGAGGTGACGCGGCTGCTCGAACTGACCCGGTTGTCGCCCACCGCCTTCAACGTGCAGAACTGGCGCTTTCTCAGGGTCGACGATCCTCGGTTGCGGTCCGCCATCCGTGAAGCGGCCTGGAACCAGCCCCAGATGACAGACGCGTCCCTGCTGCTGGTGATTTGCGCCGATTTGCAGGCCTGGGACCGACAGCCGGAACGGTACTGGAGCCATGCGCCCGAGAAGCTGCGCACGGCGATGGTATCGACCCTGCGCCGGGTGTATGGCGAAGACGCCGTCATGCGTCGCGACGAAGCGATGCGCTCCGGCGGTATGGCGGCTATGGCCCTGATGCTGGCGGCCAGGGAAATGGGCTACGACAGCTGTCCCCTGACCGGTTTCGATTTCGACGCGGTGGCGCGTCTGGTCGATCTTCCGGACTCCCACGTGATCTGCATGATCGTCACGGTGGGCAAGGCCCTGAGCCAGCCCGGCCCCCGCGGCGGACAGGTGCCGGACCGGGAGATCTTCTTTCGCGACCGCTTCGGCAAACCCGGCGGCGCTTCTTCCTGACGTTCAACGTGTTGTGCGCCCTGGCCGGCACGCTCCATCGTTCGGAGCCGCGGGTGTTTGTTCGACAAGGCGGGCCTGGCGTCGTAACGATTCCGGGGCGGTTTGTCCGTCCGGCACAAGGTGGAACCCTGCGGTTGCCGCCAAGGCCCGGGTCTGCACGCGGCCCCCATGCCCCGGGACGGTGTGCGGGACCGGGCGGCGCGCCGCCATGGCCCCGTGGAATGTCGGGGATTGGCGGCGGGGGTTGGTTTCGCTTTCGAGGACGTTCATAATAAAAACATCAACCGCGAACACTGTCCCGGGAGAGAGCCTGTAGGACATCGGTCCGCAGGACGCCGAAGGCGCAACTCGCTCGGAAACGCTCAGGCAAAAGGACCGGAACGGTGGGTTGACTCTGGAGAGCGGCCGGCATCAATTGCCCGGCCCACCGAAGGGGACAGGGTGCCCGGCGCAGCATGCGCGGGGACCTAAGATCTCAGGTGAGTGGACAGAGGGGCGACGGGTGGCAGCGGCCAGCCGTCGCCCTTTTTTTGTTTGGGCTCGCAACTTCGGACCACAGTGGCCTGCACCTGCTGACTGCGGCGGTCCGCTAACCTTGAACCGACAGGGGGACCCGATCCATGGGCAAGCGCACGGCACTGTACGAAGAGCACGTGCGGGCGGGCGGCAAGATGGTGGATTTTGCCGGCTGGGACATGCCGATTCATTACGGCTCCCAGGTGGACGAGCACCATGCCGTACGCCGCAACGCGGGCATGTTCGACGTCTCCCACATGACGGTGGTGGATCTGCGGGGCGCGCGGGTGCGCGAGTTCCTCCAGCATCTGCTCGCCAACGACGTGGGCCGCCTGCGCACTCCGGGCAAGGCGTTGTACAGCTGCATGCTCAACGAGCAGGGCGGCGTCATCGACGACCTGATCGTCTACTTCATGGCCGACGACTGGTTCCGCATGGTGGTCAATGCCGCCACCCACGACAAGGACCTGGACTGGATCGGCCGACAGGCGCCGCCGTTCGCCGTCGATGTGCAGGAGCGGCCCGTGCTCGCCATGGTGGCAGTGCAGGGGCCCGAGGCCCGTGCCATCGCCTCGAACCTCATGGCACCGGCGCTGGCGGAGCAGGCCCGGGCCCTGTCCCCTTTTCATGCCGCCAGCGACGAGCGCTGGTTCGTGGGCCGCACCGGCTACACCGGCGAGGACGGCTTCGAGGTCATCCTGCCCGGGGACGACGCGCCGGCGTTCTGGCGGGCGCTGGCGGAGGCCGGTGTGCAGCCCTGCGGGCTGGGCGCGCGGGACACCCTGCGCCTGGAGGCGGGCATGAACCTGTACGGGTCCGACATGGACGAGCAGACCTCGCCGCTGGAATCGGGACTTGCCTGGACCGTGGTCTGGGAGCCGGCCGAGCGGGACTTCATCGGCCGCCGGGCGCTGGAAGCCCAGCGCGCCGACGGTGTGCGCCGCAAGCTGGTGGGTCTGGTGCTGGAGGGCAAGGGCGTGCTGCGCAACCATCAGCGCGTGGTCACCGCCGGCGGCGACGGCGAGGTGACCAGCGGCAGCTTTTCCCCGACCCTGGGCCGCTCCATTGCCCTGGCCCGCCTGCCGTCCGAGGCGGGCGATACATGCGAAGTGGACATCCGTGGCAAACTGATCGCCGCACGCACGGTCAAGCCGCCCTTCGTGCGCCACGGCAAGGCGGTCATCGATCTGTAGCCGTCCCAACCTTATTCATTCGGCATTGTTGTGAGGGAATCCCATGAGCGATCTGCCAGCTGACCTGAAATACACCAAGACCCACGAATGGCTGCGCGCCGAATCCGACGGCAGCATCACGGTGGGGATCACCGAGCACGCCCAGGACCAACTGGGCGACATGGTGTACGTGGAACTGCCCGACACCGGCCGCAGCGTTTCGGTGGACGAAGCCTGCGCGGTGGTGGAATCGGTGAAGGCCGCTTCCGACGTCTATGCGCCCATCGCCGGCGAAATCGTGGCGGTGAACGAAGAACTCGCCGACAGCCCCGAAAAGGTCAACCAATCGCCCTATGGCGACGGTTGGCTGCTGCGGATCAAACCGGAGTCGGCCAATGCGCTGGATTCCATGCTGGATGCGGCGGCCTACCAGGCAGTGCTGGATTCGGAGTAGCGCCATCCGGCGCCGGCCGTTCAGAGGATCAAGGTAAGCCCGACATGCCCTTCATACCCCATACCGAAGAGGACGTTCGCGATATGCTGGCCGCCATCGGCGCCGGCTCCATCGAGGACCTGTTCAACGAAATCCCGTCCGAGTTGCGGGTGGAAAGTCTTGCCGGCGTGCCCACCGGCATGAGCGAGCAGCAGATCAGCCGCCTGATGATGGAGCGGGCGGAGCAGGACGGTCGGCCGCTGTGCTTCATGGGCGCCGGCGCCTACGAGCACCACATCCCGGCGGCGGTGTGGGAGATCACCACCCGCGGCGAGTTCTACAGTGCCTATACCCCCTACCAGGCGGAGGCCAGCCAGGGCACGCTGCAGCTGATCTACGAATACCAGAGCATGATGGCCCAGTTGATGGCCATGGACGTGTCCAACGCCTCCCTGTACGACGGCGCGTCCGCCCTGGCCGAAGCGGTGCTGATGGCGGTGCGGGCCAACCGCAAGTCCAAATCCGGGCGCGTGCTGGTGCCCCGGACCGTGCACCCCAACTACCGGAGTACGGCGAGCACCATCGTGCGCAGCCAGGGCATCGAACTGGTGGATGTGCCCTATTCGCCGGAAGGGGGGCACACGCCGGTGGATGGGCTGGCCCCGTTCGAGGGCGAGGACATCACGGCGGTGGTGATTCCCCAGCCCAACTTTTTCGGTGTGCTGGAGGAAGTGGACCAGCTTACCGACTGGGCCCATGCTCAGGGCGCGCTGGTGATCGCGGTGGTCAATCCGGTGGCCATGGCTCTGCTTACGCCGCCGGGGCAGTGGGGCGAGCGTGGTGCCGATATCGTGTGCGGTGAGGGGCAGCCTCTGGGAGTGCCGCTGTCCTCGGGCGGCCCCTACTTCGGTTTCATGTGCTGCCGGAAGGACTACGTGCGCCAGATGCCGGGACGCATCGTGGGACGTACGGTGGACCGGGACGGCAAGAGCGGTTTCACCCTGACCCTGCAGGCCCGCGAGCAGCATATCCGGCGCTCCAAGGCCACTTCCAACATCTGCACCAATCAGGGCCTGCTGGTGACGGCGGCCACTATCCACATGGCTTTGCTGGGTGCCGAAGGTCTGGAGCGGGTGGCGGCCAACAGCCATGCCAATACCCGCAAGCTGGTGGACGCCCTGACCGCCAGCGACTACGTGGAGACACTGTTCGAGCGGCCGTTCTTCCACGAGACGGTGCTGCGGTTCAAGCTGCCGCTGCCCGGGATTCTGCGGCCGCTGGCGGCTCACAACCTGCTGCCGGGCTATGCTCTGGAGGACGACTATCCGGAGCTGGCCAACACCTTGCTGGTGTGTGCCACCGAGACCAAGACGGACGACGATATTGCCCTGTACGCCGATCACCTGGCGCGTATCGTCGAGAAGCAGACCAAACCGGGATGCCCCGTACAGCCCAAGATGGGCTGATCCGGCAATCCGCAACCGACCGAAGAGGAAAGGAGTCATCCAATGGCCACCATTACGCTGCAGGGCAACGAAATTCACACCAATGGAGACCTGCCGGCGGTGGGCAGTCAGGCGCCGGCTTTCAAGCTGGTGGACGGCGAGCTCAACGACCGCACGCTGGGCGACTACGCAGGCAAGAAGAAACTGCTGAACATCGTCCCCAGCCTGGATACGCCGGTATGCGCCACGTCCACCAAGAAGTTCAACGACGCGGCCAAGCAGCATGGCGATACGGCGTTCCTGATCGTGTCCGCCGATCTGCCGTTCGCCCAGGGCCGTTTCTGCACCGATGAGAATCTCACCAACGTGGTGCCGCTGTCGGTGATGCGCGACCGCAACTTCTCCAAGGACTACGGCGTGCTGATCACCGACGGCCCGCTGGCCGGCATCACCGCCCGCGCGGTCGTGGTGCTGGACGAGAACGACAAGGTGATCCACAGCGAGCTGGTGCCCGAGATCGCCCAGGAGCCGGATTACGACGCCGCAGTGAAGGCATTGGGCTGATCGCGGCGCCCGCCCTTCGGCCCGCTGCCCCGGGCATCGGGCTCGGGGCAGCGGGCCCAGACGGACCGGCCACCGTGGTTTGAGACATTGACCGACAGAGACTGAGTGCCATGCTGATTTTCGAACATTCCCGCGCCGGGCGCCGCGCCACTGCGCAGGCTCCCAAAGAGGCTCCGTCCATCGACGATATACCGGCGCACCTGCGGCGCCGGGACCGTGCACGGCTGCCCGAGGTGTCGGAAATGCAGGTGGTGCGCCACTACACCCGCCTGTCCCAGAAGAACTTCTCCATCGACACTCAGTTCTATCCCCTCGGTTCGTGCACCATGAAGTACAACCCGCGGGCGAGCAACAAGCTGGCCATGCTACCTCAGTTTCTGGCGCGCCACCCGCTGTCGCCGGAACCGGCGGGGCAGGGCTATCTGGCCTGCATGTACGAGCTGCAGGAGATGCTCAAGGACGTCACCGGCATGGAAGCGGTGTCCCTCACTCCGGCGGCGGGCGCCCAGGGCGAGTTCGCCGGCGTGGCGATGATCCGTGCCTATCACGACTCCCGGGGCGATACCGAGCGTACCGAGATCCTGGTGCCGGACGCGGCCCACGGCACCAACCCGGCGACCGCCACCATGTGCGGCTACCGGGTGCGGGAGATTCCCACCGACAAGGACGGCGACGTGGACCTGGAGGCGCTGCGGGCGGCGGTGGGTCCGCACACCGCTGGCCTGATGCTGACCAATCCGTCCACTCTGGGGGTGTTCGAGCGCCGCATCCAGGACATCGCCCGCGTGGTGCACGACGCCGGCGGGTTGCTTTACTATGACGGCGCCAATCTCAATGCCATTCTCGCCAAGGTCCGCCCGGGCGTCATGGGATTCGACGTCATCCACATGAATCTGCACAAGACCTTCTCCACCCCCCATGGCGGCGGCGGCCCGGGCGCAGGCCCGGTGGGTGTTTCCAAGCGCCTGGAACCGTTCCTGCCCGTTCCCATGGTGGGCTACGACGGCGACGAGTATTACTGGATCACCGAAAAACAGCGCACGCAGACCATCGGGCGCCTGTCGGCCTTCATGGGCAACGCCGGGGTGTTGCTGCGCGCCTATGTCTACGCCCGCATGCTGGGCCGCGAGGGCATGGAGCGGGTGGCCGAGTACGCGACCCTGAACGCCAACTACATGGCCGCCGAGCTGGCCAAACAGGGCTTCGACCTGGCCTATCCCAATCGTCGCGCCACCCACGAGTTCATCGTCACCCTCAAGCGCCAGCACAAGGAGCTGGACGTGAACGTCATGGACTTCGCCAAACGGCTGCTGGATTACGGCTACCATGCGCCGACCACCTATTTCCCCCTGCTGGTGCCAGAATGTCTGCTCATCGAGCCCACGGAGACCGAGGCCAAGGAGGCGTTGGACGGTTTCGTGGATGCCATGACCCGCATCCAGCACGAAGCGGAAACCAATCCGTCGGTCCTCAAGGAAGCGCCCCACACCCAGCCGGTGCGCCGTCTGGACGAAGTGCGCGCCGCACGGGAGCTGGATCTGGTCTGGAACGAAGCAGCCGCCGGTTAGCTAGCGGCAGGGTTGCGCCGGGCCGTTCCGATTCGGTATGGTCCGCACGGTTCTATACGACCGTGGCGCGCGTATGACGCGTCGTTTGGTGCCCGGCCCCGGCGGCCGACCAACGGACAGACAACAATGAGCGACTCCGGCAGCCGCGGGCTGCAGCGCCTGGTCAGGGCACTGGGTTTTTCCTGGGCGGGTCTGAAAGCGGCATTCCGCCATGAGGCGGCCTTCCGCGAAGAGGTGGCCCTTTCCATTGTGCTGGTGCCGTTGGCGCTGTGGCTGGGACATACCGGCCTGGAGCGGGCGGTGCTGTTGGCGGCCTGGCTGCTGGTGCCCATCGTGGAACTGCTCAACTCGGGTATCGAGGCGGTGGTGGACCGCATCAGCGACGAACACCACCCGCTCGCCGGACGGGCCAAGGATCTCGGGTCGGCGGCTGTGCTGATTGCGTTGATCAACGCGGGCGCCGTCTGGGCGCTGGTGCTGTGGCGCTGAGCGGAGGGTCGTTGCGCTCTTCGGCTTTCGCGCTCACGATTGAACGATCACGCGACGGCAACCCAACCTTCGCGCACGGCTGTGCGTGCCGGTGAGCGACCGGCCGCGCGGGTCAGCGATCGCAACGACCATTCATTTCTGAACACGGGGACAGGCGATGTCGGCATTAATCTGTGGCTCAGTGGCCTTCGACAACATCATGGTATTTCACGACCGCTTCAAGAATCACATTCTGCCCGACAAGGTGCACATGCTGAACGTGTCCTTCCTGGTGCCGGACATGCGCCGCGAATTCGGCGGCTGTGCCGGGAACATCGCCTACAACCTCAAGCTGCTGGGCGGCGAGGGCCAGCCCATGGCGACGGTGGGCACGGATTTTGGTCCCTACCAGCAGTGGATGGACAGCCACGGCATCGATCGGCGTCATGTGAAGACTGTCCCCGAGACCTTTACCGCCCAGGCGTTCATCACCACCGACATGGATGACAACCAGATCACCGCCTTCCATCCCGGTGCCATGAACTACGCCCACGAGAACCGAGTGGAGGAGGCCCAGGGCGTGACCCTGGGCATGGTCTCTCCCGACGGTCGTGATGGCATGATCGAGCACGCCACCCAGTTTGCCGAAACCAATATTCCCTTCATCTTCGACCCGGGCCAGGGTCTGCCCATGTTCGGCGGCGACGATCTCAAGGATTTCATCGAGAAAGCCAGTTGGGTGTGCGTGAACGATTACGAGTCCCAGCTCATCCAGGAGCGCACCGGCTGGTCGCCCCACGAAATCGCCGACCGGGTGAACGCCCTGATCGTGACCCGCGGTGGCGAGGGCTCTTACATCTACACCGATGGCCATCGCATCGAGATTCCGGCGGCGCGGCCCGACGAAGTATCCGACCCTACCGGCTGCGGCGACGCCTATCGGGGCGGGCTGCTGTACGGACTGATGAAGGACCTGGATTGGGAAACCACCGGCCGTATTGCCGCCATGATGGGGGCCATCAAGATTGCCAAGCACGGCACCCAGAACCACGCATTTACGATGGACGAGTTCAAGGATCGCTTCAAGGACGCCTTCGGCTACGGCATGGCTTGATTGCACCGCCAAGGCGGATCGGCCCACGGGCCCGGCGTGTCAGGCGCGCCGGGCTTTTTTATGGCCGGATCTGTACTTGAAACCCTAGTCGTGCCAATGCGTCACGGCTACGGTTCCCGCCGTAAGAGAACGGCGCCCCAGGCGCTCCATCGGAGTTTCCGGCGGCGACTCTGAGCAGTCTCGATACGATGTCGGCAAACGACCGCTAAGCCAAAAGCAGACACTTTGAGGCGCATTGGTACGCGGTTGTTGCACACTGCCCTATGCACTAGCATTAAGGAGTCGGCGGACAACGGTCGGACCGCTAGGGATGGGAGGTGCTGCCGATGAAGGGGTCTGAATGCGAGAGGGGCTGCACCAAAGCGGTGGTACGTTCCACGCACAATGTTCCTGTGCGTACCCGAGCAAGTTATTGGCGTGAAGCCGTGTCGACGGTCCTTCCGAGCTTGGCGGTCGACTACGCGACAGTTGAACCTCCCTGCGCCCGCCTCGAAAGCCGTCCCTTCGCCGATGCGCAAGTCAACCGGTTCATAGATAATACGCCCGCCTGCCACATTGTACATACGCCTGCGCTATTGAACTGGCCAGAGGCATATCTTCTGGTACTGCAATTCGCGGGCGCAGGTTGCTATCGACATGCCGGTCGCAAGGTCATCGTGGAGTCCGGCGACCTGGCGTTGCTCGACATGTCCCAGCGGTTCGATCTGACATTTCCGGAGCGCCACCATGAACTCGTCTGGGTGCTGCCGCGGGAGACCTTGGCGCCCTTACTCGCCACGCCTGAACGGGTGGGCATCAGTTTTTCGGGGGATGACGGTCTGGGCGCGCTACTGGCCGGCTCTGTGCGGATGCTTGCCGAGCAAGCTGGCACGCTCGATGCCGTTTCGCAACGAATCCTCCGAATCCACCTCTGCAACCTCGCGGCCCTGACCGTGGGCGCAACGAGGCAGGCCGAGGAAGTAACGCACAAGACCTATCGCCTTGCGAGGCGACAGGAGATTCTCGCCTATATCGAATCTCATCTCGGGGATAACGATCTTAGCGCGGAAAAAGCGGCGCGCGACCTGCATATGTCGACCCGCTGGCTGCACGTGCTGTTCGGTGAAGGCGGCACGAGCTTCGCCACTTGGGTTGCCCGCCGAAGAATCGAAGAATGCCAAAGGCTGCTGGTAGATCCTCGGTACGACCGTCTTTCGATATCTGCGATTGCGTTTCGCTGTGGTTTTAACGATTTATCAACCTTCTACCGTCGGTTCCGCGCGCAGTGCGGATTGACGCCTAGCGACGTGCGACAAGGTCGTCCATCGGAGGGTAACGGTTTATAGGATCCAGTATCGTTTTATCGCGCTCTGCCTGAACCGCAACCCCCGTCTGGAGCCTCGATAAAGGCTCCTCCACGCAGCTGTCGATATCCACAAGCCCGCTAGCAGAATTACTGCGCTGCCCGGAAAACTGGCGGCCGACACCCCGCCCAGAGAGGCAACCGTGTCGGCTGGTGCCGGCGACTTGTTCTCAAATTGCCATATCCGGATGCGCAGACTACAACGCAGCCGACGTTATGGTGCTCTAGGATTTCTTCCAAGGCGCACGTCGGTGCCGATGTGGCGTTGACGTCCAAGCGGCATTCCGCCCAGGAGTGATGCCGTTCCCTCACGGGAACCGGACAAGCTCATTATTCTGAGGGGGCTTTCGCCATGGGTAGAGTATCTGCTGTCTTGTACGGTCTCTTCAGTTACGCGGTGTTCCTGGTGAGTTTTCTGTACGCAGTGGGCTTCATCGCTGATCTATGGGTGCCGAAGACTATCGACTCCGGCGGCGGTGCGCCGCTGGTCCCCGCCTTAGTCACTGATATCGCTTTACTGACGCTATTTGCCATGCAGCACAGCGTCATGGCCCGGCCGTCCTTTAAGCGCTGGTGGATGCGGTACGTACCGCAATCGGTGGAACGCAGCACCTATGTGCTGGCCGCCAGCCTTGTCTTGTTACTGATGTTTTGGCAGTGGCAGCCGTTGCTGGGGCGTGTGTGGGCGATAAGCGGACCGAGCGCCGCAATCGTGTGGGGCCTATATGCGCTCGGTTGGGTCGTGGTGCTGGTGTCCACCTTTTTCATCAGTCACGCGCATTTGTTTGGGATACAACAAATATTCGATCACTGGCGCGGGCACGCGCCAAAGGACCCAGCGTTCCAGCTCAACGGGCTTTACCGACATGTACGCCATCCCATCATGTTGGGATTCGTTATCGCCTTCTGGAGTGCACCCGAAATGAGCTGGGGGCGGTTGTTGTTCGCCGTCGCATCAACCGGGTATATTTTGATCGCCCTGCAATTCGAGGAACAGGACCTGATCGCATCATTCGGCTCGCGGTACAGGGAGTACAAGGCGCATGTACCGATGTTGGTCCCTCGCCTTCGCCGGGCGGCGGTCCGTAAGGCGGACGTAGATGCGACGCAGCCGGACCGCGGTTTACGTTGAGAAGGCGGCAGGGTCGGAGAATGAAGCACAGACAAAGGGAGTTGTCTTGCATTTACCTCCCGCACAAGCAGGCGATGCCGGTTTGCCTCTGGCGCAGCGATAGAGGGAATGATTCCAGGACTGCGAACGGACGCTGGTGGAATTTCGAGTTTCCTCAGCGCCGCGCAGCTTGCGCCGTCCGGCCCAGGCTCTCCGCTTCCTCGTTACGTTCGGCTGTCGAGCGGCAGCGACCAACCGACCGGAGTTGAACGCACTCTGCCCCATGGCTGCATGGCGAATCCCGCTACCGGCGGCAAACGACCCAGATCAGTCATTTGTGCCTGGGGTCACGAGCGTCCGCTCGCAATACCTCAACGGCCACTGACGACGGGGTCCGACAACCGGCGTACCTGCGAGTCCACCCGGTGCACTGGTCCGCACCAACCACTGTTGGCCCCCCCCTCTTGTTGCGCAGCCGAAGTCACCTTGCAGTGCGCGTCCGAGCTGGCAACTGGACGCCACAATCTACCCCCCCAAGTGGTATGACGGCCCGCGACCGTCATCTGCTACCCATTGAATTCCCAAGTCGATAGTCGCCATGACCGCCATCGGATATCGGGCAACGGGCGACCTCCCATCACGGTCCAGCACGCCGCCGTCTCTTGGAAGATCGCCCCGGCCGTGCGGGCGACCGTTGGGCTGCAAAAGCGCTCTGTGGCCCATCATCAGCTGGATCGTA
Source organism: uncultured Gammaproteobacteria bacterium (assembly GCA_964571225.1). Lineage (GTDB taxonomy): Bacteria > Pseudomonadota > Gammaproteobacteria > DATFLG01 > DATFLG01 > DATFML01. The sequence goes on along the minus strand of CAZNBB010000012.1, from coordinate 10,906 downwards.
TGGACTTGCCATCTCGTGGCTCGCGCCTTAGGAACGTCGGGCGGTCTCACCCTAAGCTGATTCAGACCATGGCGCCACTTGCGCTATGGCCTACACTTTGTCCACCAGGCTAGCTGTACGGTGCCATTTGCATTCCCCGCGGCAAGCGCCGCGCCGGAGGCGCCATGAGCATCATTCACGCCCAAGACGTGACGAAGGCCTACCAGGCCGGTGAGGTCACCGTGCAAGCGCTGCGCGGCGTCACCTTCGATATCGAACGCGGCTCCTTTATCTCTTTCGTTGGTGCATCGGGAAGCGGCAAGACCACCCTGCTCAATCTGATCGGATGTCTCGATCGCCCCACGAGCGGCCAGCTGACCGTCCTTGGTACGGACGTGAGCACCCTCGACCGTCGGGAAAGTGCCCTGTTCCGCGGTCAGAACATCGGCTTCATCTTCCAGGATTTCAATCTGTTGCCCGTATTGTCGGTGTACGAGAACGTCGAGTACCCCTTGATCATGGTCCAGTCGTGGCCCGAACACCGTCGTCGCGAGCGCGTGATGGAACTGCTTGGCGCCGTGGGCATGGCGGACCAGGCACAAAAGCGTCCGGACCAGCTCTCCGGTGGGCAGAAACAGCGGGTCGCTGTGGCCAGGGCACTCGCACCGGACACCAAGGTCGTGCTGGCCGACGAACCCACCGCGAACCTCGATTCCCAGACTGCTCACCGGGTTATTGACCTCATGCACCAGCTCAAGGCTGAGTTGGGCGTCACCTTCGCCTTCTCGACCCATGATCCGAAGATTATGGCCGCGGCCGAAATCATCTACCACCTGGAGGATGGCCGAGTAACAAACATCGAGAGGACGCGGGAGGTGGCATATGGGTAATCTGCTCAAGATCGCCATGCGCAACCTTATCCGGAACTGGCGCCGGACATTTCTGACCGCAGGCCTCATCACCGTCGGCGTTGTTGCCGTGCTGCTATTCACCGCGCTCGCCGGTTCGTTCAAGGAACTGATGATTGGCCAGTTCACCGACTCGGTCGTCGGCGATCTCGAAATTCACGCCAAAGGCTATGTCGCGTCGATCGACAATCTACCCCTCACGCTGGATATGAGCCCCCGCATGACCGAGCGGGCCGAGGCCGTTCTAAAGTCCATACCCGACGTCGTCGCTGATTCCCCACGCGTCAAGTTCGCCGCAATGCTCAGCAACTTCGCAGAAACGACCGGTGTACGCGTCAATGGAATCGATCCGCAAAAAGAGGACGCTACGCTGCCTTTGCTCAGAAGCCGGATCGTTGCCGGGGACCGGAACGCTTTGCTGAAGCCGGGTCAAATCCTGATCCCGGACCTGCTCGCCAACGGTATGCATGTGAAGGTCGGCAGCACGGTCGTGCTTATCGCCACCAACCGGGACGGTTCGGTCAATGGCCAGACCTTCGTCGTACACGGCATTCTCTCTGGGCTGAACGGACCGGGTGGCAAAGACAGTTATATCGATATAAATGATGCCCGCCATATTCTGCGCATGCCCAACGGAGAGACCAACGAAATAGTCGTCCGACTCAAGACGATTGGCGAAGTCCCGCAAGTCGTGAAACAGCTTCGAACAGCGCTCTCCCAGGACCATACGACCAACGGAAAGCCGCTGTTTGAGGTCCACAGCTGGGATCAGCTAACGCCTTTTTCCACCGTCGCGCGCATGATCGATCTACTCACGCTATTCATTAAGGTTATTCTCGTGTCCATTGTGTTGATCAGCGTGTTGAATGTAATGGTGATGGCAGTCTATGAGCGCATACGTGAAATCGGCACCATCGCGGCGATCGGGACCCAGCCACGGCGCATCATGGGTCTGTTTCTGGTCGAAGGGCTTCTTCTTGGCGTATTCGGCACGCTGATTGGGGTCGCCCTAAGCCTGGGAGCCATCTTCCTCCTCAATATTCACAAGGTCACCTTCGCCTTCGGCCAGCAAAGTCACATCGTGCTCGCACCGACCATTGGCGCGTGGGACGTCGTCGCCGCCTGTGTGGTCGTCATCGTCGTAGCGTCCCTGGCGAGTGTCCAGCCAGCCTGGCGGGCGGCGCGCATGGACCCGATTGCGGCGCTGCGCCACATCTGAGGCAAGGAGCGGCACAAATGAAAAAGGTCTTGTTGATGGCTCTATTTGGCCTCGTGGCTGCCGCGCCTGCTTATGCGTTGGACGGTACCGAGATCCTCGCGAGAGTCGATCGTCATCTCGAGCCACCATCCTACGAGTCCTACCGAAAGCTCATCAATATCGAGCCGAATGGTAGCGAGAAAGATTATGTGCTCTTTACCGCAAAGAAGGGTCGCGACAAGATCCTGGCGGTGTTCCTGTCTCCAGCGAGCGAAAAGGGGCGCAGTACCTTACGCCTCGGTGATAATATGTGGCTCTATGTGCCCGAGGTGGGCAAGCCGATTCGCGTCAACAGCCTGCAATCGGTCGTCGGCGGAATATTCAACAACGCGGACATCCTGCGCCTTGATTATAGCGTCGAGTATCACGTCGCAAATGTCATCGAAACACCTGACAACCAGTATCTGCTGTCCCTCAAGGCCGTAAACGGTGCGGTCGCCTACGACCAACTGAAGATGTGGGTAAAGAAGACCAAGTTCCTACCGACGAAGATCGAGTGCTATACGGCCACGGGCCTGCTCATCAAGACGCTGCACTTTAGCGATATCAAGGATTTCGGAGACGGCATCGTACGCCCTGCCATGGTCACCACCGACAGCCCGCTCTACAAGGGTTACAAGTCCGTGATGCTCTACGCCGGAGTGAAGGCGAGAACTTTCCCGGACGAGGTATTCACCTTGGATTTCATGCCCCGCGCCGATACCTTGTTGCCCCATTGACCCATCAGCGATGCGCCTGCCGATCACCCTCAGTCTAGCCATGCTGCTGGCAGGTGCCGGCGCCGCCCACGGCCAACCCACCTATACGTTCTCACCATCGGAATACCAACGGAGTGCTTTCGAGGTCGGCGGGTATGCTGAGGGAAGGCTTGAGGCATTCCAACTCAACCGGAACAGCGCCTTCTACGAGCTGAACAAACCCTACGGCAATCGGCCCAGCACCAATGGGCGGGCGACCGGCACGTTGGAACTGACGGGGCAATACCGCAAGAGCATCAGCACGCTGAATTTCACGGTGCACGGCAGTGGCACGCGCGATGGACTATTTGGTAACAGCCAGGAGACGAAACTCTACGAGGGCGGATTGAACGTTCATCCAGCCGCGGGCCTGGCCTTCTATCTGGGCAAACGCACCCTACTATGGGGCAAAGGATACGCCTGGAACCCTGTCGGATTTGTCCAGCGTCCCAAGGATCCCACCGACCCCAACCTGGCCCGTGAGGGGTTCTGGATGGCTACGATCGATTACACCCGTAGCATCCGCCTGGGCCCTGTCCGCACTGTCGGCTTCACATCCGTCCTCATTCCAAGCACGCGCACGCTCAACAGCGATTTTGGACCGAAACAGGGTACCAGCGTGGCGGGAAAGTTGTATTTCCTGGTGGGAAATACCGATATCGATCTGATGGCGCTGAGCGCCGGCGCCAAGAGCGCACGTTATGGTGCGGATTTCTCCACGGCGGTCACGCCGGCGCTCGAACTCCACGGCGAACTCGCGCACATCACCGCAGCGACGCGCCTCGTTCTCAACGGCGACGGCCAGCTCGTGCCAATCACAAGTAGCCCTACGAGCTACCTGCTGGGCCTGAATTATCTCACGGCGTCTAACACGACCTTTATCCTTGAGTACTACCACAATGAAGGCGGGTTCCAGTCCGCAGAAGCGGATGCCTTCTATACGCTTGCCCACGACGCCTTTGCCCAATTCCGCTCGACCGGCGCCACTTCGTTGCTTCAAAAGGCGAACACGATGAGCAGCATGTATATGCGCCCGAACCCCATGCGGGACTATCTCAATTTCCGAGTCAGCCACAAAGAGCCGTTCAATATTCTCTATTTCACGCCTTCCCTCATGATTCAGACGAATTTGACGGACCACAGCGCTCTCGTGTTGCCGGAGGTACTCTATACCGGATTTCACAACATCGAATTGAGGCTGCGCGGCCAGGTCAATATAGGGCCGTCGCTTACCGAATTTGGAGAGAAGCAGGCCGCGAGCAGGATCGAGTTGCGTGTCCGCTACTATTTCTGACGCTTTAGGCCAGTTATGTGTCGGATGTGGTCATTTTGAAGCGATGGCTAGCCCACGGCGAGGCGCGTAGCGGAATGGCAGAGCTATTACTTCCAAAAACCACCGGCTCGCCAGCGTCCTATTTCGGGTTAACTGCGGCCACAGATCGACCTTGCGGTGCCAGTCCGGTATTGGCCGGCAACCGGCCCGTTGACGTCGCAATGGAAGGCTCCATCCGCACTGAAGAGCGCTCTTCGACCCGAAGCTGCGCTAGCACAGTTTGAAGACTTGTCTGCTTTGGTATGAGGAGCAGACCCAACGGGGCCACTCCGGTCGTCATTAGAACCCGTCCGCAGCCGTTCAACTGGTCCGATATCTACTTCTTCTGTATTTCGTGCGTTCTCTTTGTTGAATTGCGCCCCCCAATTCTGGGGAACCAAACAAACCAGAAGAAAAACGTCAGCAAAACTAGGTCGATTGAACCGACGGGTGCACTTAGACCGGCATACTGAACCCTATTAACCCGGGTCAGTTTTGGGTGGAAATCAACACGCCGGCCATCTGTTCCGCCAACCGGGCCAGCAGACGGCTCATGGCAGCGGCTATGGCGTTGCCATCCCTGGCTGCGCGATGCTCACGGAATTGCACGTCACGACGCAGGAGCGGCGCGCCGCCGGCCGTACCGACGACGCTCCAATTGGCATCGAGCACGACATCGCCACCCGCAGCAGGACCGAAACGCAGAACCGTGACCACGATCCGCCGGGTGTCCGGTGGCGCCGGTGCATCGGGCAGAATCACGCTCGCCTCAGACAAGCGTGCGGCCAGATCTTCAGACAGCACACGGCGCGCCATCGGGCCCAGCGGTCCGGTCCAGCGATCGGTGCCGGATATCGCGACCGAATTGGCGTCGGAATGTACGACCATGGCTCTGCGATCGAGCGACGGCGGAATATGGACGGCGGCAACCGTCACGGGGTGGGCCAGCCGCGCGGCGACACCGGAGGCATTGGGGGCAGTGACCGCGTCGAGCGTATAGAAATGCGTCTTCGGGCTGGAGCCCAGAACGCTGCAGCCGCAGAGCATGAGCATAGCGATGCAGGCGAGAATCTTGCGCATGAAGACTATTCTCCGGTTCGGCCCTTAATCAGGGACTCAGGATGGCGATTGAGATAGTCGGCCAGCTCACGGATCGAGCGCGCCGCTTCGGTGAGTTCGCGCAGCGTGCTCACGACGCTGGTCTGCGCGGTCGTGCCGCCGACGGTCCGACGCATAGTTTTGCCTGCCTGATCGAGTTGGTTGGCGGTATCGCGCAGCGAGGTGATCAATCTTGTGAGCTTCGGCCCGGCCATGGCCATGGTCCTGTGGGCATCGGCCAGCGCCGCGTCGAGCTGCACGACGGAATCATGTAGCTTGGGCGAAGCAACAAGGGTATCGACCCTGTGGGTGATGTCGAGCACGTTTCGCGCAATTTGACCGATGGGTATCTGTTCGAACTTGCTGAGAACCACCCCGAGGCCTCCGCTTGGTGTTGCCGGAATCTGCGGCAGACCGTCGATAAGGGCCTCCTGTCCGGGCGGACCGGCACCCGGCAGGATTTTCAGCGTGATGCGATAGTCGCCGATGAAAGGCGGTTCGCGATCGAGGCTGGCACGCAATCCCTTGTCGATGAGTGTCTTCATTGCAGCACGCAGGGTCGCAATGCTGTGCGGATCCTTGGCGTTTTGGATATGGAACAGCGCCGGATACAGAGCCAGCGTCACCGGCGTCGACAATTGCCCGTTGTGAGCATCATAGCGGAAGCCGACATCCTCGACTTCGCCGACGGTAAAGCCGCGGAGGCTGACCGGTTCGCCGCGCCGAAGCCCGCCGACGGCGGCATCGAAAGAGACGGCATAACGAACCGGCTTGCCAGGCGCTCCAGGAAGAACAGGTTTATAGGGAATGCCCGCGAAACGCGTCGTGTGTTTGCCCGTGCCCGGATCCATCACGATGGTGGGCCCGGAAAGGAGAGCGCCGAGCGACGACAGATCACTCACGCTCGGTTTGGCCCCGCGCAACCAGAAGCGCGTTCCGGACCTGAGATATTTTGTAGCGCTGTCCTTGATGGCGACGGTGACGATCACCGCATCGCCCTTGTCGTTGAGCGCAACCCCGGTAACCGTACCCACCTTCACGCCGCGGTAGACCACATCGGTATCCTGCGGCCTTATGCCGTAGGCTTTTTCGAAACCGATCTGAATGACCTCGCCGCCCCTCGTGAGATAGCGCAATCCGAGCCAGCCTACGATCAGCAGCGCGGCAATCGGAACAGCCCAGATCCAGCCCGGCCACCAGCCATGACGAACAATGGCTTCGGTGCGCAGGCGCGCAGAGGCATTGCTCCCCGGATCGGTGTGCCCGTCATCGCTCATTGCTCGCTCCTCCGGGTTTCAGGCTCCCGCGCTCATAAGCCGCGTCCCACATCAACCGCGGGTCGAAGCTCTCGGTTGCAAGCAGGGTCAGAAACGTCATCATCATAAAAGCGGGCGCGCCCCAGGACGGAGTGGCCGAGGCCAGCGCGCCGAAATTCATTAAAGGTACGAAGAAGACGATCACGAACGGGTCGGTCTGAGACCAGCGGCCCAGCTCGGCAGCCGCACGGAACAGCTTGGTCTTCAAGACCAAATGCCTGCTTGAACCGGTCCATACGCTCCAAGTGCACCACAAGCCCACTAGAATCTTCGCCATCGGAATGACGATCGATGTGCAGAAGATGACGATCCCGAGCGGCCACAAGCCGGCGCCGAACAGCGCACGAACGCCGTCGAAGATCCTGTATTGGACATGCTGGCCGAGCTGGGTCGAGATGTTCATGGGAATGAAGTTGGACGGAAAGAACAGAATGAGGGCAGCAAGCAGAAGCGCAACGGTGCGGACCATCGCGTCGGGCTTACGGGTGTGCAGACGCGCGTGGCAGCGCGGGCAGTGTTCGCCCTCCATCGAGACCGGCAGGACGAGATCGCAGGCGGTGCAGGACAGGACCGGTTTGTCGTCAGTGAGTTCGTATTCTGGAGTGATGGCACGCCATACCGTGCGCCGCTCGATCACCGCGCGCGACAGCATGGCGAAGAAGGCAGCCGCGATGAAACACCAGCCGCCAATGCCCACCTGGACGCGCATTTGTTCGACGTTGATCAGCCGGTAATACCCGATGAAGGCGCCAAGCAGAAAGACATCGGGCATGGCCCAGATGTCGAGCAGCACGGCCCAGCGAAAGCTGCGGCCGATCCACCACGGCCGATAACCGAACCATAGCGCGGTGAGAACGATCGACAGAAGACCGAAGCGGATAAACGGAAAGACAATCGCCATCGCGGCGCTCAGCCCGGCCAAGAGGACCCAGCCATGATTCCATAAAATGCGGACACCGCCGGCGATCGTGTTCTGGCCCTGAAGACCGAAAATGTCCAGATGCACAAGCGGCAGCAGATTAGCCGGAAATAGAATCACGAAGGTGGCGATCGATAAGGCCATGGCCCCGCCGACGCTGCGCCCGTCCTGCAGTTCGAGATTGGTCTGGCAAAGCCGACAGATCGCACGGCTGCGCGGCTTAAGCGGCGGCAGGTCTTCCAGCAATCCACAATACGGACAGGAAATGGTCAAGGTGAGCCTCTGATGACTCGCTTTTCAGTCCATCCTATCGAATGTTCCCCGTCAGCACTAGTTGGGTAAGCGTCCGGGCAATACCGTCTTGACGAGTCAGCCGTTGATTGGGTCGGTGTAGATGCTTTGAGTGAATGGACGGCATCCAGGCGCGTCAGCAGCGAGCGCTGTCCGTTTCTGAGCGGTGAGGCGGCGCACCGGCCCGCTGGTCGGGAGGCGGCTTTTGGCCGGACATTGCCTGTCGGGATTGTCACCGGTCGACTAATTGTACCTAGAGGTCGCTACCCAACCCCAAGCGGCCACTCTCCGGTATCGAAGGAGTGTCCGTTGTCGACAGTCATGCAGACGAAATTTACCGCACCTCTCGGCACTGACCCGACGCATTTAGAGAGCCTGAGTTTTCCAGTGGCCGATGGCCCGGATTCGGGGTGAGGCTCAAGCCTTTCACGGTTCTCGCGTACTGGCCGGTGGAAATATGGGGCAACCTGGCCTGTCGGCTCGGGAACAGATACTGCCCAGCTGGCAGTCCGCCTCCCCGATCCATGTCTCGACGGCATTTTGTGTCTGCTCGGTCAGCCCGAACTCCACCGGCTGCCGCGTCTTCTGTGGAACGATGCTGGCCCGGGTTACTGGCTCGCCGCTGTGGGCGACGTCCTGCACCCCCAGATTGATCAGGTCACAGCCGCGCAGCGTGCCATCCAGTGCAAGGTTGAACATGGCCGGATCCAGGGTGCGCTTGCGCATTTGCAGGCGAATCCGCACGGCCCAGATCTCACGCAGCTTCAGTGGCGGCTTGGGGCCCATCAGACTGCCTTTGTGCCAAGGAAGCGGGCGGCCAGAACCAAGCGATACGTGTTGATAACTACCCATGGCGGTGGCCTCCATGTTCAGACGGGGAACCACCAGTTTGCTCCTTCCTTGCAAGGGGCGTTGTTCGACCCGAAGCCGCCTCCAGGGGCTACGATGCGGAGTGACGGCTACTCGCACAGAAGCGGTCTGTCGCTCTACGCCAAATCTCAGTGTCGTGTTTGGGTCCCAAACTCAGCTGTCAGAGTGTGCGCTACAGCATTAAATAGGAGGAAAGGCGATTCCGACTGACTTTGGTAGAGTTACGTCCCTCAGAGAACAAACTCTGCCAGGGTCCACTGGCCGTGTAGCCGCGAATTCCATGGCTCTGGAACGGCCCGCCGTGCGACTACGGCGCTTTAAAGTTCTTCGGCCAATGTCGCGGGTTCGTCGTTCTGATCTCCGTCCTGGTGGCGCAGCGTGATCCCGCCCCGACTCCGCTCGCGGACATGCGATCATGGCCTCGCCCGCTTCCCCCGCAAATAACGATACTCGTGCCAAGTCAGACCGATAACAATGATGTCGACCGCAGTGAGGAACAGCAGCCACGGCGAGTGCGTATGTTCGAACCTGTAGAGTTGATACAGAATGAACAGTGCGAACACGATGAGCGCCGTAGGATAGTACCAAAGTCTTTCACGCAGGAGTCCGATGATCAACCACAGCTTTAGCGCACCATGGCTCAGAAGGTAGGCGCCCGTGAAGTGCTGGGCGCTGATCGAAAAGTGCTGTGCCGAATGCAGAAGAAAATTGGCGATCAGATCGTGTGGATCCTCAGCGAGTTCGCCCTGTGTCACCGCGCCTGCCAGCCCAATTAGCCATTGCCGGCTCACAAAGAACAGGGCCAGACCGCTGAAGGTCTCCGTCAGTGCAAATAAGCCCTTTATCCAGAGGCTGATTTGGAAAGCAAGATGGATATAGTGCTCATCAAGCAATCGCTTGCGGATATGCATTCTTCACTACCACTCAAGAGCGTATCGGTTCGGGATGAGTGTGGGGGACTTTCTGGAACGTGCGATTTGTTAGCGGATAATCGTATTTCGGGGCTCGTGTATGGCGCGTTCGCCTTTAGTGCCTGCCATCCCCACCCAGGCGCGCTAACGCTGCCTACTAGTCGCGGATGTCGTCCGCGCTATCCGAAGAAGGTGCTGTATCAGTCGGTCAAGCCCCTGTTGCGCAGCAGTCTGCCTCATGAATCGCCACCAGCCAATAGAATGTCATTGTTGTTGGGCAGTTGATAGGTCCAGGTCTCTGTCAGCGCGCGCTCTCCATCGTGCAAATACGCACGCAATCGCAAGCCGCGGCGAGTACCGCCGGGCGTCGCAATGATGTTGAGCCGCCACTGATGCAAAGGTGCGACATATTGGACATACTGCGCTTGCACGGTGGTTCCGTCTTCAGGAGTCACGTTAGCCAGCACATCCGCGTTCCGCGACAGACCGGCAAGGGATCCGCCGCTAAATTCAACCACGATGTGGTAGGTATGCCGCGCGTTGCCGGCCGTATTGCCGCCGTCAGTGGCACCGAAGCGGGTCCAGGCAACGTGTCCCAGGCGCTCCCCGGCCACTCCAGGTCCGCCAAACCGTAATGTGTAACTGAACGTCAGCCGTGTGCCGCGACGGGGTTCGCTGGACGGTGTCCAGAACGCATCGATGTTATCGTTATTGTTTGACGCACTGGGAATTTCCAACAGAACCACGTGCCCCGTTCCCCACTTTCCGTTGGGCTTTACCCAGACACTGGGTCGCTTGTCGTAGCGCGCCGAGAGTGACTGATATCCGGAGAAGCGCGTGCCGCGCTGAAGGAGCCCAAACCCCTTGGGATCTCGGCAGGCGAAGTAGTCGGTGCGAAGCCCCCTCGGATCTCGTAGAGGGTGCCATAGCCATTCTCCTGTCCCGTTGTGGATTAGCAGACCATCGGAATCGTGCACCTGCGGACGCCAATTATCTGCCGGCTCGCGGGTATTGGTTCCGTAGAGGAACATACTGGTCAACGGCGCCATCCCGAGTCGCTTGACGACCCGTCGAGTGAACAATACGGCTTTAACCATCAAATGCGTGCGCTTTCCCGGATACACGACAAACCGGTACGCACCGGTCAAGCTCTTACCGTTCAGCAAAGCATAAAACTTCATGGCGTCAGCGTCAGGGCGGGGGCGAACAAGCCAGTAGCTCGTGAAGCGAGGAAATTGCTCTCCCGTAGGCAGACCGGTATCGATAGCGATACCTCGTGCTGAGGTGCCATACACCTCACTGTCACC
>CAZNBB010000011.1:0-49713 GCA_964571225.1 uncultured Gammaproteobacteria bacterium | reverse complement strand
TCCCAGGTGGGGGGCATGATGAGACGGCGCAGGTGAGGATGGCCATCGAACCTTACGCCGAACAGATCCCAGACTTCCCGTTCGTACCAGTTGGCGACCGGGTAGATGTCGGTGATCGAGGGAAGGGACGGATCCGTGCCGGTCAGCGCGACCTTGATGCGCACGTCCTGATTACGCTCGACGGACAGCAGGTGATACACGACGGTGAAATCGCTGGCCGGCTGACCGTCCCGGTGATTGCGCACCCGTTCGTCGATGGCGGTCAGGTCGTAAAGCATGGGAAACGGGCCGACCGTGCCGTGTTTCAGATGGCGCAGCACCTCGCGCACCCTCGTGCTCGGGACCCACAGGGTGGGAATCTCGTCCCGCGTGGGTTGCACCTGAGCGTCTTGAGCGCCGAAGGTCTGAACCAGTTCTTGTTGTATTGCGACTGTATCGTCCATGGTCCCGGACGCCGCTGCGCAGCGCCGTGTCGGAGTTGTTCCCAGGGCCGGTGCGTTGCGCCGGTCCGCTGTTGTCGATTTCGCTCCTCTGCTTGGCCCGCAGGCCGGTCTCTACGCGCGCCCGGAAAGGCCTGCGGCGGTTCCGGGCGCCTGCTGCACCGTGCGGTTGCTAGACCTCGTCGGGACTGCGGAGCCTGTCCGCCTGAATGCGCTGGTCCCGCTTGCGGTCACGTTGACTGGGTTGCGGCGCCTTGGATATCCCTTGGGGGCCAAGCACCCAGCTCAACGGGCGTCGTTCCTTGCCAATGGCATCCTGCAGGAGCGTCAGCCCTTCGATAAATGCGTCCGGGCGCGGCGGACATCCCGGCACATAGACATCCACCGGCAGGAACGAGTCCACCCCCTGGACGACACTGTAGATGTCATACATACCGCCCGAATTCGCGCACGAACCCATGGAGATCACCCAGCGGGGCTCGAGCATCTGGTCGTAGAGCCGCTGGATCACCGGCGCCATCTTTCGGAACACGGTGCCGGAAATCACGATCAGGTCGGCTTCCCGCGGCGTGGCTCGAATGACCTCGGCCCCGAATCGTGCGATGTCGTACTTGCTGGTCAGGCTGGTGGCCATTTCCACGTAGCAGCAGGACAGGCCGAAGTTGAAGGGCCACACGGAGTTCTTGCGGCCCCAGGCCACCAGGTCCTGAAGACGGCTCAACAGCACATTGCGCTGTACGGCCTGATGGAAGCTCTGGCTCCTGTCTTCGGAGTCACGCAGAGGCAGTTCCGGTCGGGTCAGCCACCATCTCATGCTCAGGTACCTCTTCCTTGGGGTTGGCCCGCGCGGATGGCGCGCCTGGCAGGCCCCCACTCCAGCGCCCCCAGGCGCCACAGATAGGCGAGGCCGGCCAGCAGAATGGCGACGAACACCATCGCCTCCCCGTAGCCGAGCCAGCCGGTCTGCCGGAAGGCGATCGCCCACGCGAACAGAAAGGCCGCTTCCAGATCGAAGATCACGAAGAAGACGGCCATCAGATAGAATTGGGCTGTCAGGCGAAAGCGCCCATAACCGACTGTCACGATGCCCGATTCGAAGGGCTCTTCGGAGTCCGGATTCGGACGATGGCGTTCGCCGAGCGCGTAGGAAACCAGCAGAATTCCGGTGACGAGAGTCGACACCAGAGCGAAGTAGACAACGATAGGCCAAAGGCTGGTCGTGCTCATACCCTCCTTGCATGACACTTATCGGTCGTTCGTTAAACCGACGTGCAGCGACTGCAATCCAATTGCAGACACCGGAGCGAGACCACGGGATAATTGCATCCATTTGCCGGATGCAGGAGCCGTCATCCTGGGCAGTCGGGTACCTGCCCTCAGCGATATGGACTGCAATCCCTGGTTTAAGTTTCGTCGGTGCTACCGACGCGCTCAAGCGCGCGTTATCGCACCCGCCGATGCCTGTCCTCACACTCTTGGCGCGGGATTGACAGTACTGGGTACTGGAGCCGGCAAACATGTCTGACGCCCAGAGCTTGTCGATTCCCGGCGCACGGGTCCATGCTCAGTGCCGCGTCAAGGATGTCACCAGCTGCGCCGGCAGATGCCAGTGTTCGGCAATAGCCTGTGCCCGCTGCGCATCCTCCGGGTGCACGAAGATCAGGAACGTACCGCCGTGTTCCTCCGCCCAACGGGCGAGCACCTGCCAGCGCCGGCCACAGGACGCCTCCCCAAGACCGCTGCTGACCTCGACCACCGCCAGGGCCGCACCGTCGCCGGCGGCCGGTTCCGCAGTGATATCGGGTCGCGCATGGACGTTGAGTATGGGAATGAGCAGTTCGTCCGGCTCCTCGCAGCCGGGTACGTCGTGAGCCCGCATGTTGCGGAAACCCTGCCCGCGCAGCATCTCCAGGCCCTGATGCAACAGTGCCTGACGCTCTTTGATTACCGCGTCCGGAAGCATGGAAGTCGTGTGCATGGCGCCTTCCTCCTTTGCTCTATCCCTGACCACAGGAGCCCGACTGCCCCTCAGTATAGTTGGACTCAGGCCTCGCGGGCGCGGAAAACCCAGGCATTGAACCGGGTGACTGCCGGTCGTAGGGCCGTACCCGGCCGGACCCCGGCAACCGTCTGAACACCGGCCGGGACGGAAGGACTTCGGCAGCGCACAGCGGATGGCCGCCTGCCGCCAGAAGCGGCCAGACAACCATGCGCAGGACGAGGAACACCGCAGGCCCGACCCTGTCACACTATGGTAAAGGCGGGGGCCTATCCGGGGCGGGTGTGTCGCGGCGTGGGCTCCGGACCGCCATGCCCATCTGGACCGGGGCCTGCACCGACAGGCCGCGTACTTTGCGGGAGCAGATCGGTGAGAGACTTTGAATCCGTTTCCGGACTGGAAAGGCACTATGCCAGTCCGTATACCGTGGACGCTTCGGGATTGAACTGCCCGCTGCATGTACTGATGTGCAAGGCAACGCTGGCGCGCATGGAGGTCGGTGATGAGTTGCGCTTCGTGGGTACCGACCGGGGCTGTCTGTTCGAGATTCCGCTGCTGGTGCGCTATTCAGGTTGCGAAATGATCGACCAGTGCAGCAGCGGCGGACGCCACCAGTTTCGCATCCGCCGTCGCCGCCGTCGGGGCGGTACTCCGGCAGTGCATCCACCGCTGCGCCACAGCGCGCGCAGAACCTTGCGGGCCGCGCTGGCATGGCTGTCAGGGCAGCGGGCCGCGGCCGGCGCCGCCTGACGGCCGGCAGCGTATCCGAATCAGCCTGTCACCACGGCGGCGGCTTGCGCAGGTTTTCCCTAAGCCGGCTCCCGGGGGCGGAACAGCATTGTCACCTTCAGACCGGGGCGGTTGTCGTTCAACTCCACGCTGGCCCGGTGCAGGTGTGCCACCGCCCGCACCAGGCTCAATCCCAATCCATTGCCCGGCGAGCTGCGTGCCGGATCCAGGCGGACGAACCGTTGCATGACCCGTTCGCGTTCCTCCGCTGGAATGCCGGGGCCACTGTCGCTCACCTCGATCTGGGCCGCGCCGGCCGTCCGACCCACACGCAGACACACCCGCCCACCGGCAGGGGTGTACTTCATCGCATTCTCGAGCAGATTGCTGACCGCCTGGGCCAGCAGGTCGCGGTTTCCCTGAATGTGCAGGTCCGAAGCCAGCTCCGAGCGGAACTCCAGCCCCTGTTCTTCGGCCACTGCGCCGTACAACTCCGCCAGATCCTCGCCCAGGGCTGACAGATCCACATCGTGCCAGCTGTTGCGGCGCACGCCGGCCTCGGCCTGGGCGATGCTGAGCAGGGCGTTGAAGGTGCGGATCAACCCATCCGCCTCCTGGACCGCCGTTTCGATGGCCGCCCGGTAGTCGGCCTCGTCGCGGGACTCCAGCAGAGTGACCTCCAACTGGTTGCGGATGCGGTTGAGGGGACTGCGCAGATCATGGGCCACATTGTCGGTGACCTGGCGCATGGCCGACATCAGCTGCTCGATGCGCGCCAGCATGGCGTTGAGGCGCGCTGACAGCTCGTCAAACTCGTCGTTGCGCGCACTCACCGGCAGACGGCGGGACAGCTCGCCGGCCATGATCTCGCCGGCGGTATGGCTCACGGTGTCGATGCGACTGAGCACGCTTCGTCCCATCAGTACCCCCAGGCCCATGGCGACAATGACGCTGAAGCCGATGGCGCCCGCCACCACACCGAAAATGTGTTCCTTCACTTCGCGCTCGGCATCGAGGGATTCGCCCACCAGCAGGTGGTAGCCCCCCTGCAGGGAGACGGTGCGGGCGCGTATGTATTCCGGTTCCGAGTCGCCGTCCTCGCGCGTGCTGCGCCGGCGCGGCACTGCAAAGGTGTGCCAGCCTTGGACGGCCACCGTGGCGGGCCAGGTCCGCAGGTTGCCGGCGATTTCTTCGTTACGCGGGCCGAGCAACAGATACTGGTGGGAGAACCGCGGTCCGTACTGGGCCCGCTGCCGCAGCGCCATGACCAGGCCCTGATGACCCTGGGTGGCGAACAGGTGTACCAGGCCGGTGGCCTCGGCCTGCAGTTCCACGTCGATGTCGTGGTCGATGTAGGAGGTACTGGCCCAGTAGATGAATCCGCAGGCGCCGGCCATCAGCAGGCTGTACAGCACCGCGAACAGCAGCGACAGACGAAACGCCGTGGTCTTGAGCAGTCTTGGACGTGACAGCGCCATGGACGCTCTATTCGGCCGGTCGGATGCAGTACCCGGCACCCCGCACGGTATGGAGCAAAGGGGTAGGGAAATCCTTGTCGATCTTGGCCCGCAGGCGGCTGATGTGCACGTCGATGACGTTGGTCTGTGGATCGAAGTGGTAGTCCCAGACATGCTCCAGCAGCATGGTGCGGGTCACCACCTGCCCGGCGTGGCGCATCAGGTATTCCAGCAGCCGGAATTCGCGGGGCTGCAGGCGGATCGGGCTGCCGCCCCGGGTCACGCGGCGGGTCATTATATCCAGTTGCAGGTCCGCCACTTGCAAGCGCGTTTCGGCCTGCTCCGGGCGGGCGCGGCGGGCGAGCGCTTCCAGCCGCGCCAGCAGCTCGGAGAACGCATAGGGCTTGGTCAGGTAGTCGTCGCCGCCGGCGTTGAGCCCGTCCACGCGGTCGTCCACGTCTCCCAGGGCGCTGAGCACCAACGCGGGGGTGTGGTCCCCAGCGGCCCGCAGGGCCGCAATGATGGACAAACCGTCCCGGGCCGGCAGCATACGATCGACGATCAGCACGTCGTAATGTCCGCTCAAGGCCATATGCAGCCCGTCGTTGCCGTCGGCCGCGTGGTCCACGACGTGGCCGCTCTCGGTCAGGCCCTTGAGCAGGTAGGTTGCCGCCTCCCGGTCGTCCTCTATCACCAGAATACGCATGGATGTCATGATACGGTGCGCTGTCGCCGGTGAACATTACCGGGCGGCAACCTACCCGCCGCTCCGTGCCGCCGATCGGACAGGGCAGGCGGGTGTCCGCAAACGCACGGCTTAACAATCGGTAATGTTACGGCAACGGGTCCGCAAGGGCCCGCGCGTTAAGCTGCGTTCCGATCAACTGATCGCAGAGGTCGATTGTGCCCATGGAAACCGGCTATTACTCGCGAACCACGCGTTTTCTCCATTACGGACTCGCCCTGACCGTCACTTTCCAGCTGGCCATCAGTCTGGTCATGCAGGCCCGGGCCCACCATGGCGTGCCGCCGGGTGCCTTTGCCCACGGCGCCTTCGAGGCCCACCGGTTCGTCGGACTGGCCGCGGTGGCCATCGTGGTCCTGCACTGGCTGTGGAGCGTGCGTCCGCACATGGACGGGGGCATTGGCCATCTGTTTCCGTGGGTCGGCAGCGAACGTGCGCGACTGATTTCGGATCTGCGCGGACTGTTGCGCGGCCAGGTGCCCGAGTCCGGGCCCCGCGGCGGGCTGGCCGGCGCCATCCACGGACTCGGGCTGCTGGCGGCGACCGGCATGGCCGTCACAGGCACCGTCTTGTTCGTGAAGTTCCCCGAAGCGGGCGCCGTTCCCGCCACCGCCCGTACGGCGGCGGAGGTGCACAGCGCGGTCGCCAACCTCGTGTGGGCCTATTGGTTCGGACATGTGGGGATGGCGGTGCTTCATCATCTGACGGGACATGACACCTTGCGACGCATGTTCCGGCTGAGCCGGGTCTGAGGACCGCCGGCGGTGGCCCCGGGGGGAGCAACGGCGCGGTGTCCGGGACGCAGCAGCGGATTGAGTATGCCTCCCGGCCAACGGGCAATAGCGCGGAACCCTGCCGGCCTTCATGGGCGTACCACGCCCCGGGCGTTCGCCTGTCACTTTGTCGGAACGCGATGACGACCATGCGCAACAGCACCTGTGCCCATCAGACGGAACCCCGTGAAGCCGAGCGGCGGGCGCGCGCCGGCAGACGATGGCCGGGGCGCGGGCGGGCCTTGCTGCTCGCCGTCCTGTCGCCGCTGCTGCTGTCAGCCTGCGCCACCTACCATCCCAGGCCTTTGCCGACCGGCCCCGATCTGGCGGCGGCACCGCGCCTGCAGGTGCCCGCCAGGATGGTCCAGGTGCCGGGTCTCAAGCCCCATCCATTCAATCCGGCCAATGGCCTGGACATGACCGAGCTGGTGACCCTGGCCGTGGTCAACAACCCCGACCTCAAGGCGCAGCGCCTGAGGGCGGGCGTGGCCGGTGCCGAGCTCTTCCAGGCGGGACTGCTGCCGGATCCCCAACTCAGCCCCGCGTTCGTCCATCCCACCGGAGGACCGCCGCCGCTCTCCAACGGCTACAGCCTGGGTCTGAGCCAGGATCTGAGCGCGCTGGTGACCCGCAGCGCCGCGCAGGCGGGCGCCCGGGCCCATCAGAAGCAGATCAATCTCGATATCCTGTGGCAGGAATGGCAGGTGGCCCAGAGGGCGCGCCAACTGTTCGTGCGGGTGCGCTCCCAGGAGCGCCTGCAGCGCATCCTCGACACCCAGCGTCGACTCCTGGAGGACCGCTACCGGCGCGACCGCAAGGCCTTGCACGAGGGCAACCTGACCCTGTCGGTGGTGTCCGCGGACCTGGTGGGTCTGGTGGATGCCCAGACCCGGTTGCGCAGACTGCAGCGTGCCCGCAACCAGGCCTGGCATGCCCTGGACGGATTGCTGGGCCTGCAGCCCGGCGTCGAACCCAAACTGACGGGTTCGACGGATCTCACCGCCTTTTCCAAAGCCGCCTTCGACGCCGCCGTCAGCCGGCTGCCGCAACGCCGCCCCGACCTGCTGGCCCTGCAGTACGGCTACCGCAGCCAGGAACAGGCCGTGCGCAAGGCTATCCTCCGGCAGTTTCCCGCGCTGAGCGTCGGACTGACCGGCGGCCAGGACACCAGTGAAGTGCGCAGCGTGGGCATCGGGGTGACCCTCAGCCTGCCGCTCTTCAACCGCAATCGGGGTCACATTGCCATTGCCCGGGCCACCCGCGCGCTGCTGCGCCAGACCTATCAGCAGCGCCTGGATACGGCGGTGAATCACGCCCATGAGCTGTGGTGCGCGACCCGCATCATGAGCAAGCAGCTCAAGACCCTGCAGGGGCAGCTGCCGGTTCTGGAGCGCACCACCGCCGCCGCCCGGCGCAGTTTCCAGCAGGGCAACATGAGCGCCGGCACCTACATCAGCCTG
The DNA here is from genome assembly GCA_964571225.1 of uncultured Gammaproteobacteria bacterium. Classification (GTDB taxonomy): domain Bacteria; phylum Pseudomonadota; class Gammaproteobacteria; order DATFLG01; family DATFLG01; genus DATFML01. The sequence goes on along the minus strand of CAZNBB010000011.1, from coordinate 42,110 downwards.
CGTTCGAATCTGCTGGCCAAACGGGCCGAGGCGGTTCAGTTGCAGGCATCCCTTGAGGAAACCCAGGCGGCGCTGGAAACCCTGCTGGGCATGACCATCGATACCCGCCATCTGTCCGCTTCCGGAGGTGCAACGTGACGCGCACCCTCGCCGTTCTGATGCTGCTGCTGGCGGCACCGGCCCTGTGGGCGGCCGGCGGGCCCAGTGTGCAGGTGCGCGTCGCGCCGGTGGCCAAGCATCGGTTGACGGACACCATCACCGCCTTTGGACCGGTGCGGCCGGACCCCGAAGCGCAGACCACCATGGATGCCAGCTACACCGCCTTCGTTCAGCGCGTGTACGTGACCCTGGGGCAGCCTGTGCACAAAGGCGATGCGCTGCTGCAGTTGCGGACCGCTCCATCCGCGCGGGCCACCTATCTCAGCGCCCAGGCCAGCGTGCGGTACGCGCGTCTGCAGTTGCAACGCAAGCAGCGGCTGCTGCACGAAAAGCTCGCCACTCATAGCGATGTGGACGCGGCCCGCAAGGCCCTGGTGACCGCCAAGGCCGCCTTCGCTGCGCAGCAGGAGCTGGGTACCGGAAAGCTGACCCGGATCATCAGGGCACCGTTCACCGGCATCGTAAGCCAGCTGCCCGTCAAGCCTGGCAACGAAGTGCAGGTGGGAACGCAACTGTTTCAGCTCGCCCGCCGGGACCGCCTTGAAGTGGCCCTGGGGGTGGAGCCCGATGAGGAACAGCGCGTCCATGCCGGGCAACAGGTCCGGGTCACCCCGTTGTTCGGAAACGGCGAGGGGGTGCATACCAAGGTGTCGCAGGTCAACGCGGTGGTGGATCCGAGCACGCGACTGGTGGATGTGATTGTCCGCCTCACCGGCGCGCAGGCCCGGCCTTTCCTGCCCGGCATGCGGGTGCAGGGTACCCTCACGCTGCAGGTCCGCAATGTCCTGGCCGTGCCCCGTACGGCCGTACTTCACGACAGCAAAGGCGATTACCTGTTCGTGGTGCGCGCCGGCAAGGCTCGTCGGGTGAATGTCAGAACGGGACTGGAGAACGGCGGGCTGATCGGTGTCCAGGGCGATCTGCAGGCCGGCGACCGGGTGGTGGTGCAGGGCAATTACGAGCTCTCCGACGGCATGGCGGTCAGGCTCGCCTCATGAGCTTCGCCAGCTGGGTCCAGAACCACCGCCGTTCCATCCTGTTCCTGCTCGCTCTGCTGGCGTTGGGCGGAGCGGTCAGCGCTTTACGGCTGCCGGTGGCGCTGTTCCCCCAGGTGCAGTTTCCCCGGGTACGGGTCACTCTGGATGCCGGCTCGCGGCCTGCCCAGGAAATGATGCTGCAGGTGACCCGGCCGGTGGAGCGGGCGGTACGGGCCGTGCCCGGCGTGCGCTCGGTACGTTCCAACACCAGCCGCGGCAGCACCGACATCGCCATCAACTTCGACTGGGGCCACAACATGGTGGACGCACTCCTGCAGGTGGAGTCGGCCATCAACCAGATCATGCCCGATCTGCCGGCGGGCACCCGCTTTCGCGCCAAGCGAATGAATCCGTCGGACTACGGGCCGGTCATCGCCTACAGTCTCACCTCCGAGCGGGTGGATCAGGTCCGGTTGCGGGACCTGGCGCAGTACCAGCTGGTCCCGTACCTGTCCAGCGTCAAAGGGGTGGCCAAGGTAACGGTGCAGGGTGGGCTGCGCTCGGAGTACCGGGTGACGGTGGACCCGGCGCGCCTGAACGCCCTGGGGCTGTCCATTTCCGATGTGGCCAAGGCCCTGTCGGCATCCAACGTGCTTACCGCGGTGGGGCGCATCCAGGACCACTACAAGCTCTACCTCGAGGTGTCCGATACCCGCTTTCAGAACCTGAATCAGATCCGTCACACGGTGCTGCGCAGCGGCTCGGACGGCGAGGTGCAGCTCGAGGACGTGGCCCAGGTCGGATTGACCACGGCGCCCACCTACAAGCGCTTCACCGCCGACGGCAAGCGGGCGGTACTACTCAACGTCTACCAGCAGCCGGGCGCCAGCGTGGTGGACCTTTCCCGCAACCTCAAAAGCCGGCTGGATCGGTTCCAGCCCAAGATGCCCAAGGGCGTGCAGCTGCACCAGTGGTACAACCAGAGCGTGCTGGTGAAGGCCTCCGAGACCAGCGTGGTGGACGCCATCTTCATCGGCGTGATCCTGGCCGGGCTGGTACTGCTGGTTTTCCTGCGCAGTTGGAAAATCACCCTGGTGGCGGTGATCGCGGTGCCGGCGGTATTGGCGGCGACGTTGTTGCTGCTGTACGCCCTCGGGATGACCCTTAATATGATGACCCTGGGCGGCATGGCCGCCGCCGTCGGCCTGATCATCGACGATGTCATCGTGATGGTGGAGCAGATCGTGCGGCGGGTGCACCAGACCGGCGAACACGGCATCGAGCGCATACTGCTGTCCGCCCGGGAGTTCACCCATCCCCAGGTGGGCTCGTCCGCCTCCACCATCATCATCTTCGTGCCCCTGGCGTTTCTGAGCGGCGTCACCGGCGCCTTCTTCAAGGCGCTATCCCTGACCATGGCAGTCAGCCTGTTCATCTCCTTTCTGGTGGCCTGGCTGGTGGTCCCCCTGCTGGCCGATTTCATGCTGGGCGCCAAGGACGTGGAGGAGGAGCACACGAGCCGCCTGGGGCGCTGGATCAGCCGCAGCTACACCCGCCTGATGGTGACGCTGCTGCGTCGCCCCCTGTGGCTGTTGGCGGGCGTCGGCGTTCTGCTGGCCGTAGCCTTCGTGGCGTTCCAGCAGGTGGGCTCGGGGTTCATGCCCCACATGGACGAGGGCGGATTCGTGCTGGACTACGTGGCGCCGCCCGGCACTTCGCTGAAGGAGACCGACCGGCTGCTGGATCAGGTGGCCGGGATACTCAAGCAGAACCCCTACGTGCAGACCTGGTCGCGGCGCACCGGCGCGCAGTTGGGCGGCGGCATCACCGAGCCCAATACCGGTGACTTCTTCGTGCGCCTGAAGCCGCTGCCCCGTCCGGCCACCGAGACCGTGATGGCACAGGTGCGCCGACAGGTGGAAAACCAGGTGCCCGGCCTGGACATCGACCTGGCCCAGCTCATCGAGGACGAGATCGGCGACCTGACATCGGTCCCCCAGCCCATCGACATCCGTCTGTTCGGAGACAACGTAGGCGACCTGCGCAAGCTGGCCCACAAGGTCGCCCACGCCATCAGCGGGGTGAAGGGGGTGGTGGATGTGCGCAACGGCGTGGTGATCGCCGGCGACGCCCTGGACATCGACGTGGAGCGCACCAAGGCCGCCATCGAGGGATTGACGCCCCAGGCGGTCACCGCGCAGCTGCAGGCCTACCTGGGCGGGGTGGTGACAACCCACGTGCGCAAAGGCGTGAGGTTCATCGGCGTGCGGGTATGGGTGCCCCGGTCCCTGCGCGACCGCACCGACCAGGTGGGCAAACTGCTGTTGCGTGCCCCCGACGGTCACCTGGTACCCTTGAACCGGGTGGCCGAGGTCAAGCTGGTCTCCGGCCAGCCCGAGCTCACCCGCTACAATCTTAAAAGCGACGTGGCCGTGACTGCCCGTATCAGCGGCCGTTCCCTGGGATCGACCGTAGCGGACGTCAAGCAGGTGCTGCGCAAGCCCGGCCTGATTCCCAGCAACGTCTACTATGAGTTGGGCGGGCTGTACAAGCAGCAGCAGATCGCGTTCAGGGGCATGATCGAAGTGTTCGTCGCGGCGGTGGCCCTGGTGTTCTTTCTGCTGCTGTTTCTCTACGAGCGTTTCCGGGTGGCCCTGGCCATCCTGGTGCAGCCGCTGCTGGCGGCCAGCGCGGTGTTCATCGGCCTGTGGATGACCGGCGTCGAGCTCAACATCACCGCCATGATGGGAATGACCATGGTGATCGGCATCGTTACCGAGATCGCCATCTTCTACTTCTCGGAGCTGCGCCTGATCGAAAGCGGTCAACCGCTGGCCTGGAACCTGATCCGGGCGGGGCGCAACCGCATGCGGCCCATCGTCATGAGCGCGCTGGCATTCATGCTGGCCCTGTTGCCACTGGCCCTGGGCCTGGGGCAGGGTTCGGCCATGCAGCGGCCCCTCGCTATCGCCATCATCGCCGGGCTGATCGTGCAGATCCCCCTGGTGCTGGTGGTGCTGCCGGTGCTGTACAACGCGTTGGCGCGCCGTACGGGCAGGCCGCGAACGCCGGCCGAATCCGCCTGAGTCACGCCCGTGGCCGGGGCCTGACAGGCGCTCGGGCCGGGCCACCGGCGTCGGCCGCGAACCGGGAGAGAGTTGCGCATGGAGAGCGTACCCCACTGGCTGCATGTCATCGCCTGGATTTCCCTGACCGTGGGCACGGTATGCGCTTTGCTCATCGCCGCAGACGTCGTGGGCGGGCGACGCCAGCCCATGGCCATCATGAATGTCGTCTGGCCGATTACGGGGTTGTATGCCGGTCCCCTGGGTCTGTGGGCCTACCGGCGCATCGGCCGGGTCACAGGTGAGGGCGGCGGCCCCCGGCCGCGGCCGTTCTGGCAACAGGTGCTGCTGTCCACCACCCATTGCGGTGCCGGCTGCACCCTCGGAGACATCGCCGGGGAGTGGACCGTTGCCACCAGCTCCGTGCTCTGGCTGGCGTCTCCCCTGGCCACCGGCTATGGGGTAGACTTCCTGTACGCCTATGGCTTCGGCATCCTGTTCCAATATCTGGCCATCGTGCCGATGCGCAAACTGAGCCCCTGGGAGGGTGTGAAGGAGGCGATCAAGGCCGACAGCCTGTCACTGGTCGCCTGGCAGGTGGGGATGTACGGCTGGATGGCGGTGACGCAGTTGTGGCTGTTCCAGCCCCGTCTGGAAGCCCATCAACCCACCTTCTGGTTGATGATGCAGTTGGCGATGGTGGTGGGTTTCCTAACCAGCTATCCGGCGAACATTTTTCTGCTCAAGGTCGGCATCAAGGAGGCCATGTAGTGCAGCGATAGTATTGAACTACCGGGCACCGCCTTCGGTCCTACGATATAACTTTCAATAATTCAGCAACCTGGATAGCGAGACTCCATGACTAACAGACACCATGGCAGGGGCATGCTGCGCGCGTGCATCGGACTGGCCTTTGCGCTGCTGGCGCCCCTGGCCGCCGCCCATTCGGGGGCAGCGAACCGCAAGGACACCAGCGTGCTGCGGGCCACCCTCAAGAACGGGTTGCGGGTAGTCATCGTGCGCAACGATCTGGCGCCGGTGGTCACCACCGAGCTCAACTATCTGGTGGGCTCCAACGAAGCGCCCAAGGGCTTCCCCGGCACCGCCCATGCCCAGGAACACATGATGTTTCGCGGCAGCCCCGGGCTGTCCGCCGCCCAGCTGGCCGACATCACCGCAGCAATGGGCGGCAACTTCGACGCCGACACCCAGCAGACCGTCACCCAGTACTTCTTCACCGTACCCGCCGAGGACGTGGACGTGGCGCTGCACATCGGTGCGGTGCGCATGCGCGGCGTGCTGGACACCCAGGCGCTGTGGAGCAAGGAACGGGGTGCCATCGAGCAGGAAGTGGCCCGGGACCATTCGGACCCGGAATACCTCATGTATACCAAGATACTGGCGGCCATGTTCAAGGGCACGCCCTATGAGCACGACGCCCTGGGCACGCGCCCGTCGTTCAACAAGACCACGGGCAGGATGCTCAAGCATTTCCATCAGACCTGGTATGCACCCAACAACGCCATTCTGGTGGTGGTCGGCCATGTGCACCCCCACAAGGTGCTGGCCGACATCAAACGCCTGTACGGCCCGATTCCCGCCCGCAAGCTGCCGCCGCGGCCGGCCATCGACCTGCAGCCGGTCAAGTCCCAGTCCCTGCACATGAGCACCGATTCGCCCTATGGACTGACCCTGATCGGTTTCCGCATGCCCGGCTACGACAGCAAGGATTTCGCCGCCAGCCAGGTGCTGGCCGATGTGCTGAGCAGCCAGCGCGGCAAGCTGTTCAACCTGGTCACCGAGGGCAAATCCCTGCAGACCGGGTTCCAGCTCAATCCATTCCGTCAGACGGGCATGGGCATGGTCTATGCCGTGTTCCCCAAGGGTGCCGACAGTGCCAAGCTCATGAAGGAGGTGCAGAACACCCTTGCCGGGATCGTCAAGCACGGGGTCCCTCCGGATCTGGTGGCGGCCGCCAAGCGTCAGGAACGTTCGGCGTTCGCCTTCCAGAAGAACTCCATTCCGGGCCTGGCGTCGGTGTGGTCCCAGGCCCTGGCCGTGGAGCGACGGCATTCGCCCGCCGATGATATGGAAGCCATCGACAAGGTTACGGTGGCGGACGTGAACCGGGTGGCGCGCAAGTATCTAAAGGAAGCCCACACCATCCGCGCCACCCTCACGCCAGAGGGCGGCGGCAAGCCGACCGCGTCCCATGGCTTCGGAGGAAAGGAGTCGTTCGCCCCCAACAACCCCAAGAAGGTGAAACTGCCGGCCTGGGCCCATCAGGCCCTGGGCCGCCTGAGCGTACCCGCGTCGGTGGTCAATCCGGTGGTGAAGGTGTTCCCCAATGGATTGAAGCTCATCGTGCAGCCCGAGCACATCAGCGACACGGTCAGCGTGTACGGGCATATACGCAACCGGCCCGACATGGAAGCGCCCAAGAACGAGCAGGGCGTCGATCAGGTGCTCGAGCAATTGTTCGACTATGGTTCCGAGCACCTGGATCGGGTGGCGTTTCAGAAGGCCCTGGACGACATCGGCGCCAACGAGTCGGCGGGCTCCGAATTCTCCCTGCAGGTGCTGAGCGATCATTTCAGCCGCGGCGTGCAGTTGCTGGCGGACAATGAGTTGCATCCGGCGCTGCCGGCCCATGCCTTCCAGGTGGTGCGGGCCCAAACCGCCCGCTCGGTGGCGGGCGAGCTGCAGAGCCCGTCCTTCATCATGCATCACTCCCTGAAGAGCGCGTTGTTCCCGGCCACCGACCCCAGCTTGCTGCACGCGACACCGCCGACGGTATCGAAGCTGTCCCTCAAGGAGGTGGCGAGCTATTACCACAAGGTGTTCCGGCCGGACCTCACCACCATCGTGGTGATCGGCAACATCACGCCCAAGCACGCCGAAGCTGTGATCGGAAAGTATTTCGGCGCCTGGAAGGCGAGCGGCTCGAAGCCCGATACGGTGCTGCCGGCGGTGCCCGCCAACAAGCCGTCCACCACCCACGTGCCGGATCCCAGCCGCGTTCAGGACCGGGTGGTGCTGGCGGAAACCCTCGGCCTCACGCGCTTCAGTCCGGACTACTTTGCTCTCAAGCTGGGCAACCATGTGCTGGGCGGGGCCTTCTACGCCACCCGCCTGTATCACGATCTGCGCGAGGAAAACGGGCTGGTCTACACAGTGGAGTCCGAGTTCGAGTTCGGACGCAAGCGATCGGTCTATGTGGTCGCCTATGCCTGCGATCCGGGCAACGTGGACAAGGCCCGCTCTATCATCGTGCGGGATCTTAAGCAGATGCAGGACCAACCGGTGACCGCCGCGGAGTTGCGTCAGGCCAAGGCGCTGTTGCTGCGGGAGATCCCGCTCTCTGAGGCAAGTATGGACAGCATCGCCCAGGGCCTGCTGAGTCGGGCCGACGAAGGACTCCCCCTGGACGAACCCACGTTGGCTGCCAAGCGCTACGTGGCCCTTGATGCGAAGCAGGTGCAAGCGGCATTCGCCAAGTGGCTGCGACCCAAGGACCTGGTGCAGGTCAGCCAGGGGCCTCAGCCCAAGTGACCGGCCTGGATCCGGCGCAGCGGTCTCTCAGGGACGGCTGCGCCGGATTCCAACAGCGTCCCGGCCGCGGTTACCGGTTGGCGGCGTGATCCTTGAGGTAGCCGACGATCTCCGCCATGGTCTTGGGGGAGGGCATGGGCCGGCCGGTGGACAACATGATGCGTTCCATGCGCTGAACCACTTCCGGCCATTGGTCCGCGGTGTGTTGGGACGGGCGGGGCAGGGAATGGCACTGGGCGCAGGTCCGGGCGTAGGCGCGGCCGGCGGACGATTGCAGATCCGGCGGTGCAGGCCCGATTTCCGAGGGCCCTCCTCCGCCCATCATACCGCCTCCCATCATGCCTCCCCCCATCATCTGGGCGGCAGCGAAATCAACGCACGAAATGGCCAACATCAAGGCTACGATAGTTCGCCCCCCAAAGCGGGACAGCATGGTCGGGCATTTCATAGGACGCTCCTAAAGCATTCGCCTCATGTGTCGCCCAATGATATGACAGTACGCGACCGTGCGTACTGTCCTTGAGCCCTCGCAGGGAACGCCCCTGCGGGGACGATCCACGCGTAGAATCGGGAGAAATTTATGGTTGTATCTCCGATGGCAGCATCCGCCATGCCGATGTCCGGCGCGACCCCCGGTGTGACCCACGCCGCGGCAAGCGCCAAGGGATCCGCGGCCTCCGGCGAAGCCAACGAGAGCGCCGCCGCCGAGCAGTCCGAGGCGCCGGCTCAGCAGGCAAGTGAAGGCGAGAAGGGCAGTCTCATCAACGTCCACGCCTAGCACGCTGGACCCACGCCGGGGCGCCCGCGCCCCGGCGCTTTCTACTCGGGTTGCGCTTGACCGCCATGAATGCCCGATGCTAGCCTCGAACACATGAACACAACCGCCCTTGAGCTTCTGCGACTGACCTGCCCGGCCTCCTGAGGGAGCCGGGTCCGACGGGTCGTTGTCTGCTTGCAGGCGCTCACAAGACGGGGTTGTGTTCCATGCCAGATTTATTCATTTCCAGTTTCCTATCCCTCCGGCCGTCGTTTTCGGGCCCGGCGCATTGCGCCCGGGCGCATCTGCCTACGCCGTCTCTCTCGCTGCTGCGACTGACCAGCGGTCACCGGGGCTAAGGGTTCCTCGCGAGCCCACCCGGTGGCCGTGGCGGTCGCCACACCCGGCAGCAGCAATCCTCATGACTCAACAGAGAGAGACCGTCTCATGGTCAACCATACCAGTCACAAATATCGGGCCTTTGCGCCCATGGATCTTGCCGACCGCCGGTGGCCGGCCCGTACGATCACCCAGGCGCCGGTGTGGTGCAGCGTGGACCTGCGCGACGGCAACCAGGCCTTGATCGAACCCATGGATGCGCGCCGCAAGCGGCGCATGTTCGATGCACTGGTGGCCCTGGGCTTCAAGGAAATCGAAGTGGGCTTTCCGGCCGCTTCCCAGACCGATTTCGATTTCGTGCGCGAGCTCATCGAGCAGGATCTCATCCCGGCCGATGTGACCATCCAGGTGCTGACCCAGGCCCGCGAGCACCTCATCCGGCGCACCTTCGAGGCCTTGCGCGGCGCGCCGCGGGCCATCGTGCACCTGTACAACTCCACATCGCCGGTCCAGCGCCGGGTGGTATTCGGACTGGACCGGGACGGTGTCGTGGATATCGCCGTGAACGGGGCCCGGCTGATCAAGGCACTGGCGGCCGAGCAGCCGGAAACCCGCTGGGTGTTCCAATATTCGCCGGAGAGCTTCACCGCCACCGAGCTGAATTTCGCCGTACGCATCTGCGATGCCGTAAATCGGGTGTGGCGGCCTGATGAGGGACAACCGGTCATCATCAATCTGCCCGCCACCGTGGAAATGGCCACACCCAACGTGTTTGCCGACCAGGTGGAGTGGTTCGGCCGCCAGTTGCGGAACCGGGAACATCTGGTGCTGAGCGTCCATCCCCATAACGACCGGGGTACCGCCGTGGCGGCCGCCGAGCTTGCCCTGATGGCGGGGGCCGACCGGGTGGAGGGCACCTTGTTCGGCAACGGCGAACGTACCGGCAACGTGGACGTGGTCACCCTGGCTTTGAACCTTCATACCCAGGGCGTGGATCCGCGGCTGGATTTCTCCGACATCAACGCGGTAGTGCGCTGCGCCGAACACTGCAACCAGCTGCCGGTGCATCCCCGCCACCCCTACGCCGGCGAGCTGGTGTTCACGGCTTTCTCCGGCTCGCACCAGGACGCCATCAAGAAGGGGTTTGCCGCCCGTGGGCAGGATCCGGACGGCCCCTGGGATGTGCCCTATCTGCCCATCGACCCGGCCGATGTGGGACGCAGCTACGAGGCGGTCATCCGCGTGAACAGTCAATCCGGGAAGGGCGGGGTGGCTTACCTGTTGGAACAGGGCTACGGGTTGGTGCTGCCACGCCGCCTGCAGATCGAGTTCAGCCCCGTCGTTCAGGCCATCACCGACGCGACCGGCAAGGAACTCACCGGGGAGCAGATCTGGGCCGTCTTCAGGGCCGAGTACCTGGAGCAGGATGGCGGCATCGAACTGGTCGACTATCGCCACGCGCCGGAGGCGGGACACCAGGGCCAGGATCGGGTGCGGGCCACCATCCGCCATGACGGCATGGAGCACCTTGTCACCGGTGTGGGTACCGGCCCCATCGATGCGTTCGTCGATGCCCTGGCGCAACACGGCACGGCATTGCAGGTGGTGGACTACCGCGAGCATGCGGTAGGGGCGGGTGCCGACGCCGTCGCCGTCAGTTACGTGGAAGTGGGCGTTGCGGACGGACGCACGCTGTTCGGCGTGGGCCGGCATCAGAACATCGTCACCGCTTCCCTGCAGGCGGTGGTGAGCGCGGTCAACCGGGCCGGGACGATGGTGGAACGCGCATCCCGGTCGCCCGGGGGTGTTTCGGAGCAGGGAGGCCGGCCATGATCAAGGGACAGCCCGACTGGAATCCACGCGGCTATCGCGAACACGCCGGCTTTGTCTCCGAGCTTGGTGAGCCGGTGGTGCAATGGCTCGCGCCTCGGCCCGGCGAACGCATTCTCGATCTGGGTTGCGGCGACGGCGCTCTCAGCGCCCGCATTGCCGCCCTCGGCTGCGAGCTGGTGGCCACCGACGCCAGCCCCGCCTTCGTCGCGGCCGCCCGCAGCCTCGGGCTGGATGCGCGGGTCATGGACGCCAGGGAGCTGACCTTCGAAGGGCAGTTCGATGCCGTGTTCAGCAATGCGGTGCTGCATTGGATACCCGAAGCCGAGCGGGTGGTCGAGGGCGTCGGCCGGGCGCTGGTGCCGGGCGGTCGTTTCGTGGCGGAACTGGGGGGCAGCGGTAATTGCCGCTCTATCGTCCGGGCCTTGCAGGCCGCCGTGCAGGAATATGGGCTCGACTGGGAGGCCATCGATCCCTGGTACTTTCCGTCGCCGGAAGCCTATACGTCGGTGCTCGAGCGCGGCGGCTTCACGGTGGAGGAAATGGCGTTGATCCCACGTCCGACGCCGTTGCCCGGCGACATCGCCCAATGGCTGCAGACGTTCGCTACCGGTGTCGCGGCCTACCTGCCGCCCGAGCAGCGCCCCGAGCTGTTCGCCGATGTGCGCGCGGCACTGCGGGAACAGCTGTGCGGTGGGGACGGCGTGTGGACGCTGGACTACGTCCGGTTGCGGTTCCGCGCCGTGAAAGTCGGTTGATATCCGCCGTCGAGGCGGTCCGGCATCGGCGGCTCGACAGGGTAGGGGGCGAGGCTACACTCTATCCAAAGAACCAGCGGGCGCCGACGGCGGCTAGGAGCCTGTCGGATTTGAGTGATCGTAGCGAGGCAGGTGGGAGAGGGAGTCCGTTTTTTTCGATCCTTTGAGGAGAATAGCCGTAGCTATTTGACGAACAGGAGCGGAAAAAGGGGCCGCTCTCCCACCGGCGCAGTAGGTTAGGCTCAAGTCCGACAGGCTCCTGGGGGCCACCTCGGCGGTATCAGCCGGACAGTGCACAGGAGGTGAACTGTGGAAAGGAAAGCCGCGTTTTGGCTCGGGGCCGGTGTGGGCATCGGTGCCGGCATCATGTATCTGCTGGATCCGGACAGGGGACGCCGTCGGCGGGCGCGAATGCGCGACCAGCTGGTGCACACCACCCACGAAGTGGCCCAGGGCGCCGGTACGGTTTCACGGGACGTGGCCCATCGCACCCGGGGCCTGGTGGTGGGACCGCGCGCGTGGTTCGCGCGGGCGCCGGTGGACGATGTCGTGCTGGTGGAGCGTATCCGCTCCCAGTTGGGCCGGGTGGTCAGTCATCCCCACGCCATCCAGGTGATCGCCTCGGAAGGCAACGTGACCCTGAGCGGATCCATTCTGGCCGAAGAGGTCAAACCGCTGCTGCGTCACCTGCGCCATGTGCGTGGGGTGACTGCCATCGAGCAGCAATTGCAGGTCTACGAACGGGGCGACCATGTGCCCGGCCTGCAAGGGGGACGCCGCCGGCCGGGCGTGCGGCGCCGGCCCCCTTTCAGTGAGCGAAGCTGGTCGCCGGCGGAGCGTTTTTTCGCCGGGCTCGGCGCCACCGCCGCCATCGGCTACGGGCTGGGGAGACGCGATGGCGTCGGGCTGGCGTCCATGGGCGTGGGCGCAATACTCGCGGGTCGGGCTGCCAGCAACCGCTCCCTGCGGCAGCTGGTGGGCATCGGCGCCGAGCGGGAGGCGGTGGAAATGCGCAAGACCGTGCGGGTGGCCGCTCCGCCGGAGCATGTCTATGCCATCTGGTCTGGCTACGAAGCTTATCCCCATTTCATGGCGGGTGTGGCTGAAGTGAGCCGGCTGGACGATACCCATCTGCGCTGGCGTTTGAAAGGGCCGCTGGGACTGCGCGTGCGGTGGGATTCCATCGTGACCGCCGAGGTCCCGAACGAGCTCCTTGCCTGGCGCACCACGGAGCGCTCGCTGATGCGCCATTCCGGCGTAGTGCGTTTCCGTCCCAACGGCGACGATCAACATACCGTGGTGGAGATCACCTTAACCTATCATCCGCCGGCCGGACCGCTCGGACGGGCAGTCGCCTCCCTCATGCGCCTTAATCCCAAGACCCGCCTGGATGCCGAGTTGCTGCGTATGAAGACCTTCATGGAAACCGGCACGCTGCCCCACGACGCGGCGCGGCCGGCGGGCCGGGCCTCGGCTTGAAGCAGCCATAGGGGCGGTGTTTTCGCGCTTGAGTTCCAATGGAGCCGCGGCGCGGGAAGCCGCTCGTGGGCTGGGGCGCCTGCCCCTATCCTCTTTGGGGATAAATCGGTGGCCGGATGGCAAGGCTCGCTGCAGTCGGCCCCATCTGAGGATGCCGGACGAACCGGCAGCGCTTGTTTCACCGGCTGTGCCTCGCGACGGCCAACGCGGGAACCTCTGAACGCGTCTCACGGACCCTGCTCCCCGCAGGATTGAATCGGGCTCAGCCGATCAATGTTCCACCGGACGGCCGACGGCCACGCATTCTCCATTGCGGAACAGGCTGCATCTGGGAGACATAATGTTATAACATAACATTCTTGGCTTCTGCCGGAACCCGCACCATGCCCACGGACCCGATCCTGATTCCGTTCGAAACCCGCAACCACGACCACAAACGCTGCATTCGCAGCGCCCTGGACCAGGCCCGCGCCGTGTGCCGGGCACGGGGTCTGCGGTTGACGCCGGTGCGCCGCCGTGTGCTGGAGCTCATCTGGCGGCGCCACGCGCCGGTGAAGGCCTACGACATCCTGGAGCAACTGCAGGCTGAGCAGCGCAAGGCGGCACCGCCCACGGTGTACCGGGCCCTGACGTTTCTGCTGGACGCGGGTTTCGTGCATCGCATCGAATCGCTGAACGCCTACGTGGGATGCGGCGATCCCAGCGAGCCCCACGGCGGTCAATTCCTGATCTGCCGCAGCTGTCAGGCGGTAGCCGAGATTAATGATCCGGCCATCACCCGCCTGCTGGGCCGCGAGGCCGGCAAGCTCGGCTTCCAGGCCGACCGGCAGACCGTCGAGATCAAAGGCCTGTGTCCCCGGTGCAGGGCGGCATAGCGGCCATGGCACAGCGCTCGCGCCCATCGGTGTTGCGCGCCGCCGCCTTTGCTTTGGCGGTGATGCTGGCGTTCGCCTGGGCCCTGATCGGCGGCGAGGCCGGTGCCGCAGCGCCGCCCAAGCCCATCGACCTGTTCGTCAGCATCCTGCCCCAGAAGTATTTTGCCGAGCGCATCGGCGGCGCCCGGGTGCATGTGTCGGTCATGGTGGGTCCCGGCCAGAGTCCCGCCACCTACGATCCCAGCCCCAGGCAGCTGGCCCGGCTCGGCAGCGCGCGCCTGTACTGGCGCATGGGCGTACCCTTCGAGAAGGCCTGGATGCCTCGGATCGAGGCGGCCAATCCGCACATGGCGATCCTGGACGCCCGCGACGGCATTGACTTGCGCAATATGGAACAGGCGGCCCAGGTGTTCGGGCAGGCGGAGCAGGGCGCAGGCGCCCACGAGCACGAAGGTGGGAAAGATCCCCACATATGGCTGAGCCCGCCCCTGGTGAAGATCATGGCGGCCCGACTGCGCAATGCCCTGGTGGCGTTGGATCCGGCAGGCGCTGCCCAATACCGGGCCAACTACGCCGCCTTCGCCGCCGACCTGGATCGCCTCAACCGCCGTATCCAGGCGCAGCTGGCGCCGGTGAAGACACGCCGCTTCATGGACTTTCATCCGGCCTGGGGCTATTTCGCGCGCACCTACGGGCTGACCCAGATTCCCATCGAGATCGAAGGCAAGACCCCCGGGCCGCGTACCCTGGCCCGAGTGATCGATCTCGCCCGGCGCGACGGGGTACGGGTGATATTCGTGCAGGCCCAGTTCAGCCGCCGCGATGCCCAAACCGTGGCCCAGGCCATCGGCGGGCGCGTGGTGGCGCTGGATCCCCTGTCGGCGGACTACATGCAGAACCTGCTGCAGGCCGCGCATGCCTTCCGGGAGGCCATGGAATGAGCGCCGAGCCCGTGGTAAGGCTGGCGGACGTATCGTTCTCCTACGGCGGTCCGCTGGCCCTGGAGCATGTCAGTCTGGAGATCGCCGAACGGGAGTTTCTGGGGCTGGTCGGGCCCAACGGCGGCGGCAAGAGCACCCTGTTGAAGATCGTGCTCGGGCTGCTGGAGCCTGACGCCGGCCGGGTTACGGTGTTCGGTCGTCCGCCGGCCCAGGCCCGCGGGCAGATCGGCTACGTACCCCAGTACACGGCGTTCGCCCGGGACTTTCCCATGTCGGTGGAGGAGGTGGTACTGCTGGGGCGGCTGGGCAGGACCCGCCTGTGGGGCGGCTACCGGCGTCAGGATCGGGCGCTGGCCCGCCGGGCCATGGAGGAGACCAACATTGCGGATCTGGCCCGACGCCGCCTGAACACCCTTTCGGGCGGCCAGTTCCAGCGCATGCTGATCGCCCGTGCGCTGACCAGCGAGCCGCGCCTGCTGATCCTGGATGAGCCCACCGCCAATATCGACCTGCGTGCCGAACAGAACATCTTCGACCTGTTCCGGCGACTCAACGAGCGCATGACGGTGCTGGTAGTATCCCACGACATCGGCTTCATCACCCAGTACGTCAGCCGTGTCGCCTGTCTCAACAGGACACTGGTGTGCCATCCCACGGCAGCGCTCAGCGGGGACATCATCAAGGACCTGTACGGCACACCCGTGCGCATGATCGAGCACACACACTAGCCATGTCCGCATTTCCCGCCGCCCTGTTGTCCCAACCGTTTCTGCAACATGCCCTGCTGGCGGGCATCCTGGCCAGCATAGGCTGCGGTCTCATCGGCAGCTACGTGTACGTCAAGCGGATCACGTTCCTGGCGGGGGGCGTCGCCCACGCCGTGCTGGGCGGCATGGGGGTGGCGTATTTCCTCGGTTCTGCGCCTCTGGGCGGCGCGCTGGTGGCCGCTCTGATCGCCGCCCTGCTGATCGGCTGGGTGACCCTGCGCTGGCAGCAGTACGAGGACACCCTGATCGGTGCGTTGTGGGCGGTGGGCATGGCCATCGGCGTGGTGTTCATCTCCCGCACCCCGGGCTACAACATCGACCTGATGAGCTTCCTGTTCGGCAACATCCTGATGGTCTCCGGCAGCCAGTTGTGGATGATGGCGGCGGTGGACGTGGTGATTGCGCTGGTGGTGGGAGTCTTCTACAAGCAGTTTCTCGCCGTATGCTTCGACCAGGAGTTCGCCAGGCTGCGCGGGGTGCCGGTGGATTTCTTCTATCTGCTGCTGCTGTGCATGGTGGCGCTCACCGTCGTGCTGCTGATCCAGATCGTGGGCCTGATCCTGGTGATCGCGCTGCTGACCCTGCCGGCCGCCACGGCGGCGCTGTTTCTGGATTCCCTGCTGGGCATCATGGCGGCGGCAACAGTGCTGGGCATGGTATTCACGGGAGGGGGCCTGGCCTTGTCCTATGGGCCGGACCTGCCCACCGGCGCCACCATCATTCTGCTGGCGGCGGCGGTCTATTTCGTGGCCATGGGTGGCTGGGCGATCCGCCGGCGCCTGCGGCGCCAGCCGAGCGTACCATGACCAAACGGGCTGCGCCGTGAAAACAGTATTATATATAGATATAAGAAACAGTTGTGCGAATTATCTCGAATTGTTGTTAACTAAAGTCACGACGAGCGCACCAGCAGCAGGGGCGTGGTGGATACCCGCAACACATGCTCCGCCACGCTGCCGAGCAGCAGATGACTGAGCCCGCGGCGACCATGGGTTCCCATCACCACCAGATCCGCCGGCCACTCGCCGGCTTGGGCGACAATCAGTTCCGGAATCTTGCCCTTGAGGCTGTCGAGCTCCAGCAGGCGGGTTTCCACGGTCGCACCCTCCTGCTCGGCCAATTGCTGGGCCCGGGCCAGGACGGCACTGGCGGCGTCCAGCTGCTTGCGGGCGAATTCCTCCGCTGCATGGCTGGTCTCGGCGCTCAAGGTGACTTCGTCGGCCACGTGGACCACTCTAAGGCGGGCATTGCAGACACGGGCCAGGCGGGCGGCTTCCTGCAGGGCCCGTTCGGAAGCGGGGCTGGCATCCACGGCAACCAGGATTCTCTCGTACATCGTGTTTTCCTCACCCGTCGACCCTGGATGGGCCGGCTGTCTCCTGGAGATTAACCGTACCGGGTTCGAGGGGAAAGCGGAGATTCGATGGCGGCGACGCCGGGCGCCCGCCCTGTGCCGTGACCACACGCCAGGGGAGGCCGGCAACAGCGAATTTATGAAATTGGTTCCAATATGGCTCGCAAGATCTTGTTATGGTGTTGTATGAACCAACGACCCTGATACGGTTCCAACATATCAAGGAACTAACACGACGCTTGCGAGCCGAAAAGGGGATGGCTATTCCCCGGGGGAATCGTTCACGCCGCCATGGCCGGGCCGCGAATCGTGCCCGACGGCGCTTGCCCGCGCCGGCGCGACAGGTGATAACACAGGCCGATAGGGCGACAATGACATTGATGCGGTGCATCCCGCCGGTGGCCGGATGCCCATCGATCCACCCACCAAGGTCTGAATGGAAGGATGTAACATGCAACGCAATCAACCGCGCCGCGGCGCGCTGCCCCGACTTGCGCTGGCCGGCCTGCTGTGGGCGGTAGTCGGATTCGTCGTCGGAATCGTCGTGGACCGCCAGGTACTGGCCGACGCCGTGCCGACCGCTTCGGTACCCGCCACTGCCAAACCGGACTTCCGGCTGCTGGGCGAGGCCTGGGACCTGATCGAGAAACATTACGTCGACCGTTCGGCCATCCGACCCCAGCGCATGACCTACGCCGCCATCAGCGGCATGGTGGATTCCCTGGGCGACACCGGGCACACCACGTTCCTGACCCCACAGCAGGTTCATGAGGCCCACGAGGCCATGCAGGGTCATTTCGCCGGCATCGGCGCCGAGGTGCGCATGCGGGGCAAGCAGGTGGTGGTGGTGGCGCCACTGGACGGTACACCGGCCCAGAAGGCGGGTTTGCGTCCCGGGGACATCATCGTCAAGGTGGACGACAAGAGTTGCCGAGGGGAGACCCTGGACCAGGTGGTGCGTCGGATCCGCGGGCCGGTGGGCACCAAGGTGGTGCTGACCATCCGCAAGCCCCATGGCGACCACACGGTCCCGGTGCCCATCGTGCGGGCAGTCATTCACGTCCACAGCGTGAGCTGGCATATGCTGCCCGGCACCCACACCGCGGACATCCGGATCGCTTCGTTCAGCCAGGGCACCGCCCAGGAACTGCACGATGCCCTTGACGAAGCGCAGGATCATCACGCCCAGGCCCTGGTGCTGGACCTGCGGGACGATCCGGGCGGACTGTTGAACCAGGCCGTGGATGTGGCCAGCGAGTTCCTGCGGCGCGGCAACGTGCTGCTGGAGAAGAACGCCAAAGGCAAGGTACATCCGGTGTCCGTGGAAACCGACGAGGCCACCACCCGGCTGCCCATGGTGGTGCTCATCAACGCCGGTACCGCCAGCGCCGCGGAAATCGTGACCGGCGCCCTGGAGGATGCCCACCGCGCCAAGGTGGTAGGGCAGAAGACCTTCGGAACCGGCACCGTGCTGGAGGAGTTCCGTCTGAGCGACGGGTCGGCGCTGCTGCTGGCGGTGCAGGAATGGCTGACACCGGACGGCCATACCATCTGGCACAAAGGCATCACGCCCCAGATCAAGGTGGCACTCGCCAACAAGGTGATCCCCGTGTACCCCATGCAGCTCAAGAAGATGAGCGCCAAGCAGCTGCGCGACAGCAAGGACGCCCAGCTTCTGAAAGCGGTACAGCTGCTTCGGAACAGCGGACCGGGCCCCACCCAGCGGGAAGCCCTGCGCTAGGGAACCTCTGAACAGGCCGCCGCCCACCATCGGGCACTATCCGAACGGGCCCGCCCGTCGACACCGCGGATGCAGGTCGATTGTCGCGGGCTCGTCCGGCTGGGGCCGGCGCCCGGCCGCTGTCGCCCTTGCGGGACATCTGCCACAATGGCACCCCACTGCCGCGAGTCCAAAACCACAACACGCGGGAGCGGGGGGCCGCGCCTGGCGGTACACAATCGTATGCACAACCAACCGTCCATCATCGCGCTGCGCCAGGCGCTGACCCAAACGATCGTCGGTCAGTCGGCCCTGCTGGACCGGCTGGTGATCGGCCTGCTTGCAGGAGGCCATATCCTGGTGGAGGGGCTGCCCGGGCTGGCCAAGACCACTGCCGTCAAGACCCTGGCCGCCGGCGTGCATGCCAGCTTCAAGCGCATCCAGTTCACACCGGACCTGCTGCCGGGCGATCTCACCGGCACGGATATCTACAACCCGCAGGCAGGGGCGCTGGCTTTCGCGGAAGGGCCGTTGTTCCACGAGATCATCCTGGCGGATGAAATCAACAGAGCGCCGGCCAAAGTCCAGTCGGCCCTGCTGGAGGCCATGCAGGAACACCAGATCACCGTCGGCAGGGAGACCCGGCCGCTGCCGCCCCTGTTCATGGTGATGGCCACCCAGAATCCGCTGGAACAGGCGGGCACCTATGCGTTGCCCGAGGCTCAGCTGGACCGTTTTCTGCTGCACGTCACCCTTGACTATCCCAGCGCCGAGGAAGAGTTCGAGATCCTGCGCCGGGGACGCACCCAGGGCGGCGACGACGGCGGGCGGATGCCGGCGCCGGTCATCGACGTGCCCACCGTCCTTGCCGCCCGCGAGGAAGTGCAGGCGGTGCACATGGACGAAATGCTGGAGCGCTACATCGTCACCCTGGTGGGCGCCACCCGGCGCGTTGGCGATTGGCTCCCCGATCATGGGGACATGGTCGAGGTGGGTGCATCGCCGCGGGCGTCACTGGCCCTGGCCCGGGCCGCCGCCGCCGCTGCCTATCTGAAGGGCAGGGACTACGTGCTGCCCGACGACATCATCGACATCGCGCCGGACTGCCTGCGCCACCGCCTGGTCACCAGCTTGCGGGCCCGCATGGAAGGGCTGTCCAGCGACGTCGTGCTGGACAAGCTGCTGGCAGCGGTACCCGTGCCGTGAAACGGCGCTTCGCCAGGCGTGGCCCCCCATCCGGCCGGCAGGTGGCCATGGGACGCATTCGGATCCGGCTGTTGCCGGGATAAGCCACCGTGCCGGACCCCGTACGTTCCCTTGGTCGGCGGTTGTTGCTCGCGATGAAACGCGGGACGTCAGGGAATGCCCGCAGTCCCCTGCTGGATAACCGGACCCTGGCCGAGATTGCCGCGCAGGTGGGCCTGCAGCGTCACGCCGGCACCGCCCGCCGCGAGACCCGCTACCGCCATGCCGGCGACTTCCGTTCGGCCCACCTGGGGCAGGGCCTGGACTATGAAGAGGCGCGTCTGTATCAACCGGGCGATGACGTGCGGGCCATGGATTGGCGCACCACCGCCCGCACCGGAAAGCCCTATCTGAAGGTCTACCGGGAAGATCACGACCCGGCTTTGCATTTGGTCATCGACCGCAGGGCCGGGATGCGCTTCGGTACCCGCGCCCGTCTCAAGGTCACCCAGGCGGTGCGCATCGCCGCCGTGCTGGCCTTCGACGCCGGCTACAGCCACGCCAGTGTGGGCGCTACCCTGTGGGAGCCGGGCGGCGCGGTGGTCCCCGCCGGCGGGGGGGTGGACTACTGTCTGCAACTGCTGCGGGCAGCCAGCGCACCCTGTCCGCCCCTGAACGGTTCCTCCCGCACGTCCCAATGGACGTTCGCCCAGCTGGGGCACCGGCTGAGCATGGCAGTCCCGCGGGATGCGCGGATAGTGGTCGTGAGTGACTTCGCGGGGCTCGACCAGAACGACCTGCCGGTACTGACCGATCTGGCGACCCGCTACGAATTGCATGCCGTGCAGGTGCTGGACCCCGCCGAGGTGGAACTTCCGGACATCGGGCCCGCACGCTTTCGCCATGTGGGCACCGGCGCCCTCGCGGACATCGATACCGCCGACCCGGCTGTGCGCGCCGCCTACGGACGCTGGAGCGCACAGCGGCGCAGCCGGCAGCGGGAATGGTTTGCCCACGCAGGCGTGCGCCTTCACCAGTGCACGACGCAGACCGACCCCTTCACCCTGTTGCAGGGAATCTACGGGCGATGAGGGAACGGCTGGGACCACTGGCCGACATCATCGGACCGGCGCCGCCAACCGCGTCGCCGGTCCCCGAACACGGACTTGCGATCACCGTCGTTGCCGTATGCGTAATCGGTTTGATCGTGCTCTGGGTGCGCATGGGCAGCTCCCGGCGTGCCCGTCGGCGCTTGCGGGCGCTGGGCCGTGACTACCGGAACGGCCGGTTGGCGGGCCGCGAGATGGCCTACCAGGTCGCGGGTGAGCTGGCATCCGCCTTCCGTGTCCGGCGGGTGAAGGCGGATGAAGTGCCCGCGGGGCTCCAGCCCGCGGACCGCGCCCGCTGGGTCGATCTGGTGACGCACCTGGACGCTTTGCGCTACCGGCCGGACGCAGCGCTCGATCCGGAAGAGACGGCGCGCCTGGTGGCATGGGTACAGACCCGCATCGGGCGCCGGCGCTGATGTTTGCATTCGCTCAGCCCCTCTGGCTACTGCTCCTGCCGGTGCTGGTGCTGACCACCTGGTGGGCGGGCCGGCGCCGGATCGCCGGGGATGGCGACAAAGACACGTTGGTACATCCCAACCTTGCGGACTTCCACCGATCGACGCCGGTGGCGGCAGTGTCCCCCTGGTCCCGCCGGCTCACCGGCACCGCTTTGGCCCTGCTCGCAGTGGCCCTGGCACGACCCCAGTGGATCGGTCCGTGGATTCAGCCGCCGCCCACCGGGCGGGACCTCATGCTGTTGGTGGATACATCGGCCACCATGAGCATCCGCGACTTCCAATGGCAGGGCCGGCCGGTGGAACGCATCACCGTGCTCAAGGCCCTGCTGAACCGCTTTGTGGAAGCCCGTCGCAGCGACCGGTTCGGCGTCATTGCCTTTGGCTCGGTAGCCGGCACCCTGGTGCCGGCCACCTTCGACCGGGACCTGTTGACCGGGATGATCCGGCGCCTGCAGGTGGGAATCGCAGGACAGAACACGGCGTTGGGTGACGCCATCGGGCTCGCGCTTAAGCAGGTGCGTGGCCAGGCGCGGCTGCGCCCGGCACTGATTCTGTTCAGCGACGGGGGCGCGTCCAATGCGGGCCAGATGACGACCCGCGAAGCGGTGGAACTGGCGCGCAGACGGGGTGTAGCGATCTATACCGTCGCCATCACTAGTACGCCGGATGGCGCGGCGTCCGCGGATAGCGGGACATCCGCCGCCACGGGCGAGCCGGACCTCAGCCAGATTGCACAGCTCACCGGCGGCAAGTTCTACCGGGCCGCTTCCGCCGGCGCATTGGAGGCCGTGATCCGCGGCATCGGCGCGCGGGAGAAGACCATCCCCCGCACCCCCACACGGCACGCGGTTCGGCAATGGTACCTGCTGCCTTTGGGCCTCGCCGTGATGCTGTTGGCCATTGCCCGGTGGCTGCGGCCCGACGGGAGCGGACCGTGATCGGCGCCGCAGAACTTGCCCAGCTGCATTGGAGCCATCCCTGGGGTTGGCTACTGGCTTTGGAGCCGGCGCTCATGGGCGCGCTCGGCAGACTGCGATCGTCAAAGGCCGAGCGCTATGCCGACCCCCAGCTGCTGCCGTGGGCGGTATGGCAGGGCAAGGCGCCCGCGGGCCGCGGCCGCCAGGCCGCCAGTCTGCTCGCCTGGATCCTGCTGGCATGCGCCGCCGCCGGTCCCCGGCAGGCGCTGGATGCCCGCGGACTCCCCGGTGCGCCCGGGCCCGCCGTCCATGGCATGGATGTGATGGTGGTACTGGACCTGGATGTCGAACGTCATTCCCACAGCGGTCAGGCCGATCCCCTGGAGCGCGCCCGTCTGCAGTTGCTGGACCTGCTGCCGCAGCTGCGGGGGGAACGTCTGGGGCTGGTGGTCTATGGGCACGGTGCGGGACTGCTGATGCCGTTGAACCGGGACTACCACGCCTTCCGCTACTACCTGGGGCTGGCGCAGCCGTCGCTGTTCAAGGGCGCGGACACCGACCTTGCCGGCGCTCTGGCCCTGGCCCGCAAAACGCTGCAGGATCGCGGCAGCCCCTCCAAGGCCGTCCTGCTGTTGACGCCGGGACACCCGGCCGAATTGTCCGGGGCGGCCGGCACGGCACTGCCCGCCACGGTCGCGGCATTGCGCTCAGCCCACATTCCGCTGTATGTCCTCGATACCGCGCGCACCGCAACACCTTCCGCGGCGGTGCTGGCGCGGGATGCCGCCCTCACCGACGGTACACTGGTGCGCGGCGACGGACAGGACGTCTGGAAAGCGCTCTACCGTGACGGCATTCGCACCCTGCCGGGCACAGCCGTCCCGACTTCCGCGGCGGGCGCCTGGAAGCCGCTGTTCGGCTGGTTTCTGGCGCCTGCTCTTGCCCTGCTGTGGGTGCTGCAGCTGCCTACCGGTATGCGCTTCCGCCGGGCCGGCATGATACCGCTGTGTGTCATGCTGCTGGCCGGCATCGCCACACCGCGGCCGGCGGCCGCCGCCGATGCCACCGCTCGCCAGGCCTACGCGGCCTACCAGTCCCACAAGTTCGCTTTGGCGCAGGCCATCTACGCGCAGCTGCCCGGTTATTCCGCACGCATGGGGGAGGGGGCCAGCGCCTACCGCCTGAAGGCCTATCCATACGCAATCCGGCAGTTCACCGCCGCGCTGCTGTGTGCGAGCACCGATGACCAACGGGCGGACGCCCTGTTCGATCTCGGCAACAGCGCATACCTTGCCGGGCATTATCGGGCGGCCGCGGATGCCTATCTGGGTGTGCTGCGCTACCGCAAGGACCAGCGGGCCCGGGCCAATCTGGCGCTGGCAGCCAGCCAACTCGGCGGGTTGGTGAGCACCGGCAAGTACACCCTGGGTATTCTGGCTCTGCGCGGACAGAACCACGGCCACAAGCCCGGCGATGGCAGCGGGGCCGGTGGCGCCTCGGCACCGGGCAAAGCCCACAAACCCCTGCCGCTGACCGCACCGCACCCGAAGGAGGGCGACTACGCCCGGGCCAGGCCCGGCAGCGCCGCCGGCAAACGCCGGGCGTCGCCCTACGACGAAGGCGCGGACGCCGTGCAGTTCTACCGCGCGGCCCTCAAGAAGCTGGAACTGGTCCACGACCGGGCCGAACGCCTGCAGAAAGCTTTGCTGGGGTTGGACAGTCGCGAGGCACGCGACGGTTCGGGAGGCGCCGGCCCATGAAATTCCGGTCCCTGTCACTGCTCGGGCTGCTCATGGTGCTGATCGCTCCCGCCCTGCGGGCCGAGGGCATGTTTTCCGTGCACGTGGACAAGCGGACCGTCGCCCTCGGACACCCGCTCACAGTGGAAATTCTGGCCCGCAACCCGGGGAAGTCTTTGAGCGCGTTGAAGCTGGACCCCCTGAAGCGGGACTTCCACATCGACTCGGTATCCATCAGCGTGTCGCGCCATCGCCAGAGCGGCCAGACGCAGGTGACGCGCCGAATGACCGTGACGGTTTACCCGCTGCGTAGCGGTACGCTGCGCATTCCAACGTTACGATTCGCGGGTCACGCCAGCCGGCCTCTGGACGTCACCGTGCGGCGCACGGGACCCGACAGCCCCCACGTTCATTTCCGGGCCTGGATCGCGCCGGCCAATCCGCTGGTGCGCCAGGTAACCACCTTGCACCTCACCATCCGCGACGAGGGCAGCGTGCAATGGGAGCCCATCCGGTTACCTTCAATCAGCGGGTTGTACCTGCGAAGGATTCGCGCGACCCAGCGCCAGGAGACCATCGCCGGCGTTCAGCAGACCGTCCGCCGCTACGTCTGGGAACTGATGCCTCTGCAGGCGGGGGACTGGACCGTCCCGTTCCCCATGCTTTCGGCAGTGAGTTTCGGCTCGCCTCTGCAGTACCCGGTTCCGGCGCTGCATTTCCACGCCGATCCGACGCCCGCGTATCTGCCCGTATACGTTCCCATAGGCAGGGTGTCGGTACAGCGGCAAAGCCTTCCGACCCGGGTCGCCGTGGGACGGGCGGTAAACTGGACGCTGACCGTCACCGGCAGGGGATTGAGCCGCTCGGCCATCATCAAATTGCTGGGACCGATGGACAGTAACAAGGCGGCGCGTTTCTATCCGCCAATGGTCACCCGGCAATCCGGCGCGTCCAGCGACCATACCCTGCAGCGTTGGCGAGTCACGGTGCCGTTTCGGCCTCTGCAGGCGGGCCCCTTCACCCTTCCCAAGCTTTCGCTGGCGTATTTCGACCCCTCCACCGGGCGCATTGCATCGGCGACGGCGGGCGGCCAGCGTCTGGTGATTGTCGACCCTGCGGCAGTCTGGCTCCGCCGTAGCGTCTACACCATCGCTGCCTTGGTGCTTCTGGCCTTGGCCGGCTATCGGGCGCGTACCTGGTATCGGCGGATCAGGCAACGCCGCGCGGCGCTGGCCCGCATTCGGCACGCCGGCGACCTGCGAGCCCTGCGCCATGCCCTGATTGCCTTTGCGGTGGCTGGCG
This sequence comes from uncultured Gammaproteobacteria bacterium, assembly GCA_964571225.1. GTDB lineage: Bacteria > Pseudomonadota > Gammaproteobacteria > DATFLG01 > DATFLG01 > DATFML01. The sequence continues at coordinate 16,827 of CAZNBB010000011.1, read as the reverse complement.
ACCGACCTGGGCCGGTCACGCTGCGCCAGTGGGTGAGCATTGTCCGGGACCACAACGGCGGCCAGGCCCGGCTGGCGGAATTGGTTCAGCAGCTGGACGCCGCCCAATTCGCGCGGGGAAGCAACCTGAGCGAACGCGCATTGTCCGACCTCAAGGCTCGCACCATGGACGCCCTGCGGTCCGTGAAGGCGACAGCCCATTAACTCGCTGCCAAGCAGGGATAGCGGCTCGAAATGCGCCACGGAAACACGGAAAACACGGACGCTATGACACTGCACTCCTGTTGAAGGCTACCGCGGGTCGGTACGGATCGGTGTTTCTTTCCGTGCTTTCCGTGTGTTCCGTGGCGCATTCCTTCTTTTCGCGCATCATCCGACATCAATCTCAATCCCCGGAGACCACAATGCTCACGCCGTTCCACATTGCCGTTCAGGTCCGCGATATTGAAGAGGCGCGGGATTTCTACGGCCGCAAATTGGGGTTTCGGGAAGGCCGCAGTGCCGCGCTTTGGGTGGACTTCGACATGTTCGGACACCAGTTCGTCGTCCATCTCAACCCGGACCTGGGGCCGAATGGCCAGGTAACCCATCTTTTCAATCCGGTGGACGGGGACCAGGTGCCGGTACCCCACTGCGGTGTAGTGCTCGAATTCCCCGCCTGGGAAGCGCTGGCCGAACGCCTCCGATCCGTGATCGACGGCTTTATCATCGAGCCCCACATCCGCTTCAAGGGACAGGCCGGAGAGCAGGGCACCATGTTCTTCCTGGACCCGTCAGGCAATGCGCTGGAGTTCAAGGCTTTTCGTGATCTTTCGGATCTCTTCAAAAAGCCGCGGCCGGATCCAGGTTGTCGTTGATTAAGTACAGGCGCTCGGTGAGTGCCGCACAAGTTCCGCCACACGTCGACGGTGGACGGGAAGGCCACAACTTCACATCTAACGCTTGCTTCACAGGAGGCGCCGGTCTATAGGTTGCTCTGCAGACAACCGTCTGCATAGGTTCTTTGCGGGGCCAATGCGGTATCGTTTAACATGGATGCGGCCATTCCGACACCCGCCGCCTCTATACCGAGGGCCGGCCGTTGCCAGCCATCCGGACTGGCTGGTGGTCCATTTGCCTTGACCCGTTAGCGGGGCTCTGAGAGACACAGTATTTCCCGCATGGACCGCTCGTGCTCGGCCGACAATTGAACAGTGCCAGATCCCAAGGATCGCTCAGAAGCGAGCCCATTCTGTTGCGCCCAGGACCCGCCTCGCTGCGGATGACGGTGCGCATTTGCGCGGTCTAGAGCCTATAGGAATCTGGCCTCGGTTTGCCGGCTTGGGAAGTCCAGTGAAGTTAGGGAGACGAACCTGTATGACCAGGGCCATTGCCTTTCTCGTCGCATTCAGCCTGGCACCGTCAGTGGCGCTGGCCCAGATCGATCCCGTGCAGCGAACGTACCTGGAAGCGGGTCTTGCATCGCCGGTAGGCGATTCCGGTCCGGTTACCGGTTACAGCTTTCTGCTCTGGAACCGGCCGCACTTCCATGGCCCGGACAACTATGCCCGCGTCATCCTGGCCCCTACCTATGTACGCGGCGAATGGATATGGGATAACTGGCCCGGGCATGGCCAGGCCGTCGGTATCGGCGGAGAAGGGGGATTCTTTTCCAACAACTTCTACGATTATCGCGACGGGCGCTACCAGGGCGATCGCTCGTTCTGGGGGAACAGCATAGGCACCGAGCTTGCCTACTATCTGTATCCGGACAAGATAGCCGGACGCGTGCCGGTGGCCATCTCCTTCACGGCAGCGCCCCGATATCTGGCCTACCAGGGCCGTGGCGGTATGGAACCCGGCTTCCGGCTGCCTGCGGACACACCTGAGTATACGTTCAGGGCGGGGCTGCGCATCGGCGGCGTACCACCGGTGCTCGCGCCCAAGGAAGCGCTGGAATTCGCGGCATGGCACCAGGTCAGCTACCGTGCCAATGCCGGCACCTTCGGTACTCCCGCCCAGCCGGAGCGCACCCGGCACGTCACCGATCGCACCTGGTTTCACGTGGGCGCAATCCTGCCTGTGGGCAAACGCCAGGTCTTCAGCCTGTTCTTCGGCATGGGCGTCGCCAGCCGCACGGACCCGCTGTCGGCCTTCCGCCTTGGCGGACTGCAACGCTTCAGGAATCCTTATCCGCTCGTGCTGCACGGCTATGGGGCAAACGAGATCTTTGCGACCCGCTACCGGCTCGTCAATGCCTTCTATCGCTTTCCGCTGCTGCCGAGCAGTCGACGCGTCCACCTGCAACTCGATGCCGATTACGCAAAGGTGGCCTATCTGCCCGGGCTCCAGGAGCCCCGCCATGACCTGCTCGGGCTGGGAACGAGCCTGATCGTGAACGTAAGCCCCAAGTCGACGCTGAGCCTGGGCTTCGGTTACGGAGTCGACGCCGCGCGCAAAGACGGCTTTGGAAGCCGCAGTGCAACTATCCGGTTTCAGATGAAATTGTAGCCCGCCTCTCGCTGCCCCCGGCCGCCCGAGCCCTGTTCCCCGCCCAACGGGCAGACCGCCATCCGAGCCAACGACACTTGTCCGGATATAGCAAGATTCGGGTTGAGAGCTGTCCCCGCGGCTCCGACAATGGGGCATAAAAGCTATACAAGGCGTGGCGCACGGGGCGCTGGTATGAAAGGACCATCGGACACCACCTCGATGAATTATCGGCGCATCGCCGACGCGATCGCCTTCATTGCGGAACACGTGAGCCAACAACCGTCCCTCGACGCAATCGCCGGCCACGTGCATTTGAGCCCGTTCCACTTCCAGCGTCTTTTCACATGCTGGGCGGGAATCACTCCGAAGCGATTTCTACAGGTGCTCACCCTGGAGCACGCCAAGGGGTTGATGGGAAAACACCACGCGCTGCTCGACGTGTCAAATGAGCTGGGCCTGGGCAGTGCGTCGCGGCTGTACGACCACTTCGTGCAACTGGAGGCGGTGACACCGGGCGAACACAAGAGCGGCGGTGCCGGCCTGCTGGTTGAGTACGGTATACACAGAACCCCCTTCGGCAACGCCTTCATCGCCATAACGGCACGGGGCGTGTGCAAACTGACTTTCATGGATGGCGAGCCCGTCGGCGCCCATCTGGCCGACCTGCGAACGCGCTGGCCCAACGCGCGGTACCGACGCAACCATGTTGCGACCGGACCGGTCGTAGAGGCACTGTTCAGTGGAACTGTCCGACCGAATCGACCGTTGTCCCTGCATGTTTCCGGTACCAACTTCCAGATCAGCGTCTGGAAGGCACTGCTGCAGATACCGTCTGGGACGGTGCTCAGCTACAGCCAAGTCGCCGAGGCAGTCGGGCGCCCGGGCTCTGCCCGGGCTGTCGGCGGTGCCATTGCGGCAAACCCGGTGGCTTTCATCATCCCCTGTCATCGCGTGATCACGCGTACGGGCGGGCTTGGAGGGTATAGATGGAACACCGACCGCAAACGCGCCATGCTGCTGTGGGAGTTTGCCCGGAGAGCGCCGGAGGCGGCAGAACAGGACAGCGCTTGCCCCATGCCCACCGGTGCGGGGCCCAATGGCCAGTGATCCCGTGGTGCCGCCAGGGCCGGCCAGACCGCGCGGTCTGGCCGTGAAATCGCCAGGCTCGCCACCGACCTGCAGACGATGGTGGGTCAATTCAGGACCTGAGGAATCGACGTGCCCGGGCTCGTGGGAGCAGCGTAGCGGTCCGGTCGCCGCGCTCAAAAACCCTATTGGCGGGATGTCCCCACGCCGTGCGGATCGGCTCCGGACAAGGCATCGGAGTGTTCGATGCCGCTGGCCACATTGTCGGCGATATGGCGCCACATGGCGTCGCTGTCGGCGCCGTCGGCCCGGGAGTCCTGCTGGTAGACAGTCTGGCCGGTGCTCACCCGATCGATCTGTACTTGATAATAGGTGATCAGGTTACTCAGCTTGCGCACCTGGCCCACTACCACATAATCGGCACCGGCGTGCCTTCCCAGATCCACCATGCACGACGGGCAGGTGGTGGGATGTGCATAACTGTCCGTCAGCTTCCGCCATTCGCCCCGGATGCGGCGGGTGGCAATCACCTGGAACCGGCCGCTGGCGCTCAGATCCCGACGCAGCTGGCTTGGCAATTCATGTACCCAACGGTGCAGGTCCCGCACCGTACGCGGTCTCTCGTCGAGCGAAAAATCGAACAGGTCGAAGGGCACGATCAGCACAGTGGTTCCGGCAGCCTTCGGTGCCGGTGCCGCACACGGCGCGGCGCTGAGACCGGTCAACAGGGCCAGGCCCACCACCGCCTGCCGCAGCCGACCCTGCACGTTAAGCGGCAAACGCCGGGGGATCGCTGTGTCGACGCCCTTCATAGCCATAGCCTGCCTCCAGCCGATACACGGGCTTCCCGCACCTGCCAACGCCATGCGACCCACGCCGTTCGGTACCCGAACCCTCACAAACACCCTTGAAAGCATAGCTCACCGGTAAAGTCGGTCAGCGACGGCGGAAGGCCCCGGGACGGCCGCCAGCGGGCACAAGTGGCGCGCGGCATTGTCGATGTAAGAAGGACCGCAACCCGGCCCGTGCCGAGACCCTGCAATGGGCGGTGCTGCGGTGTGCGGCCGACGCATACCCCTGGCCGGTCGTCGGTGGACAGAAGGTGGAATCATCATGGATCTTTCACCACGCAATCTACGTGGCCTTTGTACCTTCCTGCCGTTACTGCTTCTTCAAGGGTGCGCCACGGTGGTCGTGCCGCCCCAGGTGCGACCGAACGCCGTGACAGTGTTTCTGCTGGATCACGGCCATCACTCCAGCCTGGTGCTGCCAACGGCGTCGGACCGTATAGTCCGCTACGCCTACGGAGATTGGGCCTACTACGCAAAGGCCGACACCGGCCTCTATCGCGGCACCGCGGCCTTGCTGTGGCCGACGCAAGGAGCGTTGGGGCGCCGTGAGCTGCCGGGGCCGCCGACGGCCGCCGCGGTGCGACGGGAAGTGAGGGTGCCCATCGTTCGGCTGTATGCCTTGAAGGTGCGGCGTAGCAAGGCCGAGCGGCTGCGCCGCCATCTGGACGGGATATTTCGTGCCAACATCAAGAGCGTGCTCTACAACCCGCTCTACGATCTGTACTTCGTGCACGACCCCCAACCCTACGATGTGGCCCACGATTCGAACCGTGAGGTCGCGCACTGGCTGATCCGGCTGGGCTGCAGGATCCGGGGCGGACCGGCGCTGCTTTCGAACTGGAAAGTCGAACGGCCTGCAGCGGCTTCCCACTCAGGTCGACCGCTGCCAACACCGTGATGGGGGATGCGGTCTATTTCATGCGATAGCTGCGGTGGCAGGCAATGCAGCGTTCCTGCACTGCGGCGAGAGCACGCAGTGTGGAGGCCATGTCGCCGGAGACGGCCGCGTCCTGGGCCACGATGGCGAAATGCCCGGCCGCCCGGTGCATGGCCGCTCCCATGGCAAGCATACGCTTGGGCATGTAGCGGGCAGCCTGGTGACGGTCGTGGGCGGACATGCCGCCGCGGGTCAAGCGGGCGCTGGCCACCTCAGCAGCGGCCTGGAAGTCACCGTCCGCGAGATAGGCGGTAATCTTCTGGATGGATTCCAGGTGGTCGCGCATGTTCGCCAATTCCTGACGCTTGAACGCCGGTGGAAAGTCCACCACCAACCGGTTGTCCGCCGAGGCCGCAGGGGCAGGGTGCTGGGCCGGCGAAGACAGCCCCATGTCGTGACCATCCATGGGCATGCTATGGGTGTCGCTCGCCAATGCCTGAAACGTGCCGGCGGCAAGGGTTGCGAGAGCGGCAACTGCGAGAAGGGCGCGCAGGGGATGGCGACTGGACATGGACTCATCCTCAATCGGTTCGTCGGAGCGATGCTAGCCCGGAGGGCGGTGCCGGCATATGACTGAAATCATACCCTGGTTGGCCCGGCGTGTGTCCCCGCTGCCACATCGATTGGGCCGAGCCTGGCGGCGCCCGGCACGGGTCACCGAACTCAACCGGTGAAGCCGGCCGATTGTGGAGTGACTCAGCTTCCGGAGGCCGGACCTGCCTGCAGACCGACCGCAGGCAGTCGGTCCGCGCCCCAGCTGCGATGGATGTGCCCGATGACCCTGTCCAGCTCGTCGCGCGTGATTTCGGCGGGTTCACCCCGTTCCAACGGATCGTAGTGGAAGATGTAGAGCCGCGAAGCGAACTGCGCGAAGGGCAGTGAGGCCTCACCGAACTGCTCGCCATGATCCGCAGTGCTCACCGTGACATTGTCTCCCCAGTCCTGGGCACTGTCATTGTTGGGGTTGAAGAAATACACCCGCATGACGCCGGCGGGATCCAGCGCGACCCGTTGGATGGAGATGGCGTGCCAGCCGATGAACCGTGCCGCGCTGTCCGTTACCGCGACGCCGGCGGGCTGTGGGTGGATCAACGGCTGATTGCCGTTGTAGTAGGGATGATAGTAGGCGTAGAAGTAGCGCAGAAAATCGTCCAGCTCCTGCAACTGCCCCGTATGCACGTCCACGTTGATGCGAAAGCCGCGGCCGACCCACCAGCCATGGAATTCCGGGTTGATCCAGCGGTGGGGGTCCCCCTCGCGGCCGGCGCACAGGCGGCCCATCTCCGCATACACGTGATCGAGATGGGGCACTAGGAGCAGGGAAACCGGGTCCAGGTCGATGGGCAACGGTCGGGCCGTGCCGGCAAGACAGCCGCGGGAGGAAATGGGCCGGCCTTCGAAGTGCATGACCACTTCGTCGTCCCGCGCCGCCCAGGCCAGGATCTGCAGCAGGTAGTCCGGGTCGTTGTAGGCCCACATGGACAGGGCGCGAGCCGACTGGCAGGTCGGGTTGTTGCCCTGTCCTACTCCCAGGGGCAGGCCCAGCATGGACAGCACGCCCTCCAGCAGTCGGGTTCGGGGCAGAACCGCGTCGCCATAGGCCAGCACCAAGCGATTGCGTGACCATTCCGACAGGGGCAGGGCAAGCTGGCGCCAGAGCGCCGGTGCCATGGGCGGCTGATAGAGAATGCCGCGCTCCAGCATCAGGGTGAGGCCGTACACGGCCTGGGCGGTGGCCGGATACACCGCCTGCTCGATGAGGGCGAGCACCAGCTCCCGGTAGCAAAGCAGACAGTCGCGACCGGTGGAGGACAGCCCCAGGGCGTCGGCCAGCAGATGGTCGTTGTTCTCGATCAGCTGGCGCAGCAGCACAGCGTGATAGGGCGACACGATGCCCGTATCATGCATGGCGCGGGCAAATCCGGTGGCCTCGTACTGCAGGGCACCACCGTCCATGGCGCTCAGCCGCTCTCCATAGACGGCCACCCCCGGATCCTCCCGACAGGCCTGGGTGGGTCCGTACAGGCTGCTCACGAGCCGTTCCGCTCCGTGACCGCTCGCACCCAGGTCGATGTCGGGATTCACCCTGCAGACAGCGATCTGGGTGATCATACGCTTGACCGCATCCACCTGGATGGGACGCTGACGCAGAATGCGCCAGATCTCGTCGATCAGCCTGTCGATGACATGTTCGTAGCCGACGCCCTCGGCGAGATGCCGTAGCAGGGCACGGGGCACCTGGGCCAGGCGGCCCTGGGTTTCCCGCTCCGCCTCGGTGGCCGGCGTGAACAACATGGCCAGATTGATGGCCAGCACCTGCGTCAGGAAATGATGCGCCTGCTCGGCGGAGATCAGCGGATGCAGGTAATTTCCCCGGGCCACTGCCAGCAACCGCAATTCGCTGAGGGCCTCGATGACCACGGTGCCGGCATCCGGACTGGTCAACGAGTGGGTGGTGACCGAAGGAATCAGAATCTGCGGAGTGGCCCAGTCCGAGCCTTGGAACACGCCGGCTTCTTCCAGAGCAGCTGCACGCGCCTCGATGGCGGCGCAGCCCCCGTCCTGCAGCATCACCCGCCGCGCGGTGTCCAGCACGCGACCGACCTTTGCCGGTTTCGCGAACGCCGGGGCCGCGGCGAGCAGGCCGGTCGCCTGGTCCAGCTTGGCAAGCAGGCCCTCCAACTTACCGTCGGTCGTGAGCTGGTCGCTCGTGGGAGGCATCGCGCCGATCCGTTCTCCGGTTCTTCAGGCTACATCATACATAAAAATCGAGCTCTTCCTGACGTTTCAGCACCTTGTACATCTCATCCGGATCATCCCCCACGAAGTAGACCAGTCCCCAATGGGTCCCGAAAGCGGTGCGTTTGGTAACGGTTTCCTCCAGCGGCGGCGTCAGTTCGTGGGACTCGAAATAGGGGTGATCTTCGGTCTCTTCCGGAATCTCCAGACGACTCACCACCCGGCGGCGCGGATAGACGCCGAAACAGCCTGCGAAGCACGTCGCATCGACGACCTCCCGAGGGAAGAAGGCTGTGATCTCCTCGTCGGTCGTCTTTGGGTCGAACGCCAGGATCAAACCTTGATAGGCGTTGAAACCGTAGGCCCGTTCCAAAAGTTCGAAGACCTTGAAACCCGGAGGCCGATAGGCGACCTCGCCGAAATACATTTCGCCGTCGCTGGTGACGAAGTATTCCGGGTGCACGAAGCCGAAATCGATATCGAACACCTTGATCAGTTTCTCGATCTGAGCGGTGATCTTTGCGCGGTGCTTCTCCAGCTCGGGGGAGGCGGGCACGAACACCGAGTAGCCCAGACTGACGTATTCGGAAATATTCAGAAACCGGATCTTGCCGTTGTGTATCCAGGCCTCCACCGCGAACTCCCACCCGTCCAGGTGGGATTCGATAAGCGCGGGAAACTCCTCATCCGGGATGGCATCCACGTCGTCGGGCGTGCGTATCACCCGGTGCCCCAGACAGCCGGCTTTATCGAAGGCCTTGAAGTGGATGGGATCGTTGGGGTCTCCATCCAGTTTGAGCAGTGTCTGATTCACCCGGCGCAGAAAACGAATGACGTCTTCCTTGTCATGGGCCTCCTCGAAGATGCCCACACGAATACCACCGAGTTGAGCACGGCGTTTCATCAGGGACTTGTCACGCATCAGCATGGACTGACCCAGCAGGCGGGGGTTGTCCCGTAGCACCGAGTTGATGGCGCCCGCCCATTCCACGGTTTCTTCGAACAGAGGAATGGCCACGTCCACGCCCATCTCGTCGAGTTTCTGAGCAATCTCGATGGAGCGTTCGTTCAATCGTTCGAAATTCCAGGGCAGGTACGGGATACTGTGCTCAGTGCAATACGCTTCCGCCCAGTCCGGGGCGACCACCAGGTAGCGTCGGTCGAATTTCTCGGCGGCCTCAACGGCGTTCAGGCTCCAGCCGAGGAGAGCCACATAGCCCTTGCTCGGATTCTTCTCCATAGAGTGACCTCGCTGTCGGCGACGTCGGCTGACGCATACGGATACGCCGATACACCGGCGTCGTGCATGAGTTTGTTGTCGTATCGGAGAGGCGGCGGCGTTCTTGCCACCCATCCACGCCTACGGTACGCGCTTGAAGGTCCGGGAATCAAACCGGGGGATGTGTTGCGCAACCCCAAATAGGCAGACAGACGCAATAGCGCGTGCCCAAACACAATCCCAGCCGCGGTGTTTTGGGCGCGAAGCAACGCCCGCGGCGGGCAATTCCCGGCAGAAGGATGTTCGTAGATCCGGTCTGCCGGTAATGGCACACCGCGGCAAGGGTAGTGGGTTTCCATGTCGGGCATTTTGGATCTGTGGCGCACAGTCCCCCCGGATAGCCGTTCTCATGTGGCAAGTGGCAGGCTCGCAGGTTCGTCACCCCCCAGGATCCGCCTGTCGCAGTCCGGCGCTCTCTTGGGCTGGGAACCTGCCCTCGGGATGGCAATCGCTGCCGGGACCGTCGTGGTGTCAGTGCGGTAGGAGAGGTAGATAAGTCGGGCCGCCTGGAAAGCGTTTCCGGCCCGGTCCCTTGAAATGCGGACCGCAGTTCCACCCTCGCGAGCCTTTGCTCCCAATGGGTTCTTGTGTTGACGTTATGTTGACACAAGTCAATGCCGACGAACGGGGCCGCTCGTACAGTCCCAGCGTGTTTACCGATTTTTTACCCTCTATCGCAGGATTGCAGAACCTGTGGGTCCGGGCTTGCGCATGGTCGCTGAACGGGGACCAAGGAATCACCGGCTACGGGTGGGAGGACAAACATAATGAATACCGAACGCATCAGCCAGCACTGGCAGGGTATCGGAGCGGACAAACCGGCTTTGGTCAACGCCTTCTACCAGCGTCTGTTCGAGCGGCACCCTCGATTCAGGCCCATGTTCCCCGAGGGCATCGAGCACCAGATGGAGAAGATGCTGGATACCCTGGCGCTGGTAGCGGAGAATTCCGACACTCCGAACGCCATTCATCCCCGTCTGCGGCGGTTGGGGGAGGCCCACCGGCGCTACGAACTGTCGGAAGCCGATTTCGATGACTTCATCGATGTACTGATCGAGACCATCGCGGAATTCAACTCGGCGCAGTGGTGCGACGCGTGCGGAGACGCCTGGCGACAGGCGCTGCAACAGGTGGTGCTGCCCACCGTCAGGGAGGGCATGCACTGACAGCGTCCGCTGTCCCCCGGCAGGAATCCTGGAGTGCGGCTGTCGACCCTGCAGGTTGGGCTAACGGGAGGCCCGTCCTGCAAGGTCGGCAGATTCAACGCACCAAGGGGTTCTGCGCCCGGGTTTCAGGGGACTTCTGTCCCGGCGCGCGCAGTGCGGTTCTGAAAACCCAGTAGGCGTTGCCGTCAGCCAGCCGCACGCGGGCGGTAGGAACCGACAATCCCTTGAGATCCACCACGGTCACGCTGGCGGAACTCTTGCTCAGGAAACAACCTCGCGGAACCGAACCTGTCGCCATCTTGGCGCCGCTGACGGTCTCACCGTCCACCGTCGGCGCCTGAAACAGTTCGGCACCGATATCCTCCAGCAGGACATGGGTCCGGCACAGGACCGTGCTCTTGGCGAGTTGTGCGGTCTTGCCGACTTCCGGAAACCACGGCTGATCAAGGCTGAGCAGGGAGTGGGTCCCCCATAACGGGACGATGCCTACCGCTGCGATGGTTGCCACAATCCCAAGGACAATCATGCCCTTCTTGCCGCGTGGCGGCGGCGGCATCGGCTCCGCAAGCCAGCCACCCTCAGGTCGTCGTTGGCTGCAACCCGAGCATAGTGCTTCGTCCAGCCGGACGAGCTTTCCGCAGTTTCGACAAATCGCCAACCGGGTCACGGGACTGCCGCCTTTACGTCGTTGTGGATAACTGTGAACTGAGCCGGGCACAGCATACCGCAAGCCCGGCGCGACGCGCATACCCCCCCCTGACGGCTGATCGGCGCCGGCCCACGGCTCGGGTCACACCAAGGCCACTTGCAGCCTTCTGATGTTCAACAGCACCTCCGCTGCGAACCGCCGGTGCTGCCCGCAACGCCGATGGCCGCCGCGGAAACGAGATCGCGCCCTCGGCAGTTTCATCGACATTGCCCGCCCCTGGTCTGCACAGATTGGAATACCCTGACGTCGCCTTCCGTCACCACTGTTTGAATCGCCGTGAACGATCCAGTCATATGGCATTTGGTCTTCAGGTGGAGAACCGGAGAGGAGGCGTAGTGTGGACCGAAATTTGACAAAACCGAGGGGGCTGTCTCCGCTGGCGAAGTCGGTGCTGGCCGCGACGCTGGTCGTCACCCTGTGGCCGACCGCCCGCGCCGGGACGGCTCCGCAGCTGGCGAAAACCATCGCACAGGGCAAGAACATCTTCCTGCACGATACCTTCGGAGGTCGCGGCATGACCTGCGATTCCTGCCACACCGGAGGGGGAAGAGGACCCACGATGGTGCCCGGTTCCGGTATGCGGGGTCCGAGTCTGTCCAACGCCGCGGCGGTGTTCCCCCGCTACAAGCGGGACGAAGGACGGGTACTGACGCTCGCAGAGCAAATTCACGGCTGCATCCAGGGCGCTCTCGGCGGCAACGCACCGCCTTATGGCAGCGACACCATGCGTGCATTGGAGACATACATTACCGCGCTGGCCCAGGGCAAGCGGATTGACATGGGCGGGCCATATCATTAGGGAAGGGATGTTGACCGCCGGACTTGGAACCATCCCATTCCGCCCGGTGCCACAACAAGTACGGGCGCCCGAAGGCGCCCGCATACGGAACGGCAGGGATGAGTCGCGAATTCAGACCCTGGAACGGCGCCGCGCCACCCCGACCAGCCCGACCAGGCCCGAGCCGAACAGCCACACCGCGGCCGGAACGGGAACGGGCGCCGGTCCTCCGAAGTAACCGGTCAAACCATTACCAAGATTGGCAACGTGGGCGACGAACGGCACATTCTGCTCGCCGGCTGCCCCGGTCGAGTTCGCAAAGAAGTTGAGGGGCGTGACCGCGGCGGACAGGCCGGTGATATCGAATGTCAGGGGCGATACCCGATTGTTGTTGCCTTGGTCGGCGCTGAGATTGAACTGGAAGGTGCCGAAACCGTCCTCGCGCCCGCTTCCACTGACGGACCACCCGCTTGGTGCCATGATCTGGCTGGTTGATGTGCTTGTACCCGTCGTGTTGAAACCGAAGCCCATCAGCAGAGCACTGGAAATCGGTGCTTGCGGCGTGACGGTGAATTGAATTTTGGTGGTGGTCGGTTTGGTGACGTCCACCTTGATGTAATTCGTACCGTCGGGAAAGGCGCTCATATTGCTCAGGTTGAGGTAGTAGGTGTTTGCCTGGGCGTTGCCAATCGCCGCCAGGGTAAACAGTGCAGCCGCCACCATCGATGCGTAGTTCTTCATTCTTGTGATCCTTTATATGTTTAACCGAGCAGAGTGCAGAGATTTGGATGGGGCTAGCTAAGGCAGGATATGTGCCACATATGAAAACTAGCTACAAAACAGCGAGCTAGAGGATCGTTCTCTACTCTTCGGGATGGCTCGTGCTAATTGCGTAAAAACAGTCGACATCAAGCGTTTATTAGAAAATATTAAAATAGTCGTTACGACAAGGACGTAGGAAGTATACCTAGAAACAATAGTTCGAATGACCGATATTTGGCGGTACAAATATGTAAGCAGTACCGACAGTTCCCCGGTACTGGCATTTGTCCGAGACACCCGGGAAGCCTGAAATAGGGGGCGCGATGGGGATGTACAGTCGGTGACAAGGCTTTGCGGAAGCACCGCCCGCACCTCCCGGGGACTGAACGGCTTGCAGACATAGCCGTCGACCCCCATCTCCAGCCCGAGCAGCCGGTCGATTTCCTCCACCCGCGCGGTCACCATGATGATCGGTACGGAAGAGTAGGCACGCAGTTCCCGGCAGATGGCGATGCCGTCCTTGCCCGGCAGCATCAGACCCAACAGCATGAGCGCCGGCCTCGACTTCAATAATGCCCACTGTATTCCCGGCGGGTTGTATCACTACCACGGTCTGCCCTCAGGTCTGCTCGAGCGCCTTGCGGGCGACGGCCACTCGCCCCTGGTGGGCGGGGCCGCGGACGGGTTTCCTAATCTACGCCCCGCGGGGCTACCGGGATCCGAACGACCCGGGCAAGGGTGTCCGGATCCTGCGCCCCAGCTACCGGATCCGGTCGGGCATCCGCCCCGGAGGCCCGGGCGGTCCCTACGACGGGCAGTACGGCGCCGACTGGGAGTATGTCGCGGGTCTCGGGGATCTCGACGCCACCAACGGGCGTGAGACCGTGACACCGGAGTACCCGGAGGGCATCTACGCCTACTTTCTGACCGCCGACTTTCCGTTCCTTCCCCGGGGGTTCGTCGGCACGCCCGATCCCAGTTTTCAGGTCCATCTCAAGCCCGGTGTGCGTCCCCGGGACCGGCGCCCGCCGCCCGACGGCGTGCCACGTCGCCCATGGAGCGGCCCCAGAGCGTAGCGGGGTCTATCGCGGTCCCGCAGCGGTGAATCCGGACCAGCGGTGTCGACGGATTCCGCACGCGTCCGAGGTGGCTCGGTAGGTCATTGCAGTGAATTCGTCAGCCAGCCTTCAACTCCGGCTGTAAACAATACGACCGGCTGCCGATAGCTCGATAACATGAGGAAAAGCGAATGGTTGAGACAAAACGGTTGTCCCTGGCGACTGTTCTGATCCTTATGGTGTCGCTCGCCGGCTGCCAGGGCGGAAGCGGCAGTGCGAGCAGCGCCAACGCCACGTCATCGGGCGCCGCATCCGGCAGTCTGCCCCTGGGCGACGGTATGTATTCGACGACGCCAAAGGTGGGGTATCTCATGTCCTGCCAGACTCAGTGGGCCAAGTCCGTCACCCACAGCGGGTTCTGGATACAGGGCAACGTCTGGTATCCCTCCGAGAAAATTGCCGTGCAGGGCAGTGTGACGTGGCCGAATGCGAACACCTCCATCACGCTGTCCGGGAATACGATGACAATCACCTCCAACAACCTGCCGGAGCCCCCGGAAACCACCGGGATCTTCCCGACCCAGACCACCGATCCGGCCTATCAATACGATCCGAATCCCAACGCTATAACGCCCCAGACTATCATCCTGACCTTACCGGCAAACCCCACGGTCGCGACGGCTCCGACCTGTGTACCCATGGGCATGATCGGCTTTACGACCACTGGTGTAGCCATCTTCGATGCCCTGGACGACAGCGGTCACGATGCCGTCGCCCACGAAGTGCAGGACAGCTGCGAAGGCCACCCGGACAAGAGCGGACAGTACCACTACCACGGCCCCTCGCCGTGCATGCCCAACGAAATGACCTCCGGCCTGGTGGGCTACGCCCTGGACGGTTTCGGAATCTATGGCGAGGTCGACTACGCTACCGGCAAGATTCTGCACGACAGCGACCTAGACGCGTGCCACGGCACGACCAGTCTGGTCGATTGGCATGGGCATATGGTGAACATGTACCACTACGTACTCACCACGGAGTTTCCATATACTGTCGGATGCTTCAAGGGGACACCGGTGGCGGCTGATCTCACGGCCGCCCAAAAGGGCCAGATAGCCAATTTCCCCTGACAAGCCCAGGCTGCTGCCAACGACGGTCCCATTGCGAGATTGGCGGCCCTTGAACAGCGGTTCTATGACCGAGCCGAGCAAATACTGGTTTCCTGCCAAGCGATACGGCTGGGGCTGGGGTCTGCCTTGCGCTTGGCAGGGCTGGGCGGTGCTCACCGCCTACGTCCTCGTCATAGCGGGGATCCTTCGGTTTCTTGCGCCGACCCATCGAATCGGTCTCGTTTTACTGTGTGCCGCCGCCGCTACCGCTGTGCTGTGCCTGGTGTGCTGGTTCAAGGGAGAGCCACTGCGCTGGCGTTGGGGGAAGTAGTGACTGAGGCCGGCGCACCCACGGTCGGGTCCGGCCCAATTCGTTGACAAACAGGTTCTGTAAAAGGCGTGCTGTTGGAAGTATGATTTCGTTTCTGCCCGATCGATGGCCTCGCAATTCGCGCTCGTCGGCCTATGGGGAGACGCGGGATGTGTGAGTTGTCGCCGCCGGCAGCGAAACCCCTGCCGGCGCCAGACCTTAATCAGGAGCCGATCAAATAATGTACCTGTTGAGAATCGCCGCTATCGCTGCGACTGTCAGCTTAGTGCCGGCGGCGTTCGCGACGACCCAGAACCGGGCGGAAAAGTTGTTCCTGGCCTCGGCGAAGAGCAAGCAGGCGCTTACCAAACTCGAGGCAGCGGCGAAGTCCGGCAACGCCACAGCCGAAGACTGGCTGGGGCTTGCGTACCAAAGTGGATTCAGCGAGGGTATGTCCCGAAGCTATCCAATGGCGCTCAAGTGGTTCGACAAGGCGGCGAAGAAGGGCTGCGCCAACGCCGAATTCAATCTCGGCCAGATGTATCAGGTGGGGGCCGGTGTCCCGCGCGACTTTGCCAAGGCAAAGCATTGGTACCGCCTCGCCGCGAAGAAGGGGAGTGTAGAGGCGAAATACAGCCTGGAGGTCCTTTCGGAACTGGCCCAATAGGCCACGGATTTGCCGGCGACACCGCAGCCCCGCATACAGAAATAGTTGTACGTCTCGTTACAACCGCCGGAGCCCTTCAGGACGCGAATGTCCTGGCAGCCGCAAAGAACGGCTGGTGGTAGGAGTGCATTTCCGGCAAGGCAGGGTTTCTGCTCGCTTCCCCGTCATTTCGCAATACCTTCCTTGATTTTTCATACCTGCGGGCTAGGATATTTACCGTGCGTTGATGTTTGGAGCCAGTCTTAAAAATGACGGAGAAGGCCCATGAAGCATCGCATGAGTATTCGAATTCCTACCCACGAAGCCGCTACCGTCAAGCCTCGGATCGGGCGGGCAGTCGCCGGTGAGTTGCGCGATGTCAGCTTTGACGGAGCCTTCTTCGTCCCCACCGACAAGGCTCCCGAAACACTGCTCGAAAGGCGCGTGCGCGTGCGGCTCGACGCAATGACGGATTCACCCCAGGGTCCATTGGAAATCGCTGCCCGCGTAGTCAGAGTCCGAGGTGACGGCGTTGGGTTGGCGTTCGACGGATACGACGAGGCCGTGAACGACTACCTGGACCGTGTATATGCGGAGCGGCTCACACGGGAGTCGGAGCCCGCTTCCTTGTGGCGGTGACGGAAATACCTAGGAAAATTGCAGCGCACGGAGCGCGCGGGAGTCTTCGAGGATAGGGCAGGGTGGTGGAGCCTGAGCCCGATTCAGAGGTTCGGCGGTCCATCCTGACGATGGCGAGCCTCATTGGCGCCGCTGCGGCCACTTGGCTCGGGTATCTCGTCGCCCACGGGATGGGGGCACTCGTTGGCTGCTTCTTTGGTGCCGTGCTCGGAGCCGCCCTTGGTTTTGTGGTTCTCTGGGACGCGCCGGCGCTCATCTGGCCGCTCTTCGGCACATTCTGCGCCGGC
>CAZNBB010000010.1:0-53082 GCA_964571225.1 uncultured Gammaproteobacteria bacterium | reverse complement strand
CCAAGCTTTCTCACTTCCGTCAGCCGCTTCACAAGGCGGTGGGCCAGCATGATCTGGACGATATGCTGGCCGAGCGTGACAAACTGAACGCCGATATCCAGAACATTCTCGACGCCCAGACCGACGCCTGGGGCATCAAGGTGGCCAACGTGGAAATCAAGCACGTCGACATCGACGAGAGCATGATACGGGCCATCGCGCGCCAGGCCGAGGCCGAGCGTGAGCGGCGCGCGAAGGTCATTCATGCCGAAGGCGAATTGCAGGCGTCCGAGAAGCTGACCCAGGCCGCCGCTATCCTGGCGGAGCATCCCCAGTCTCTGCAACTGCGCTACCTGGAAACCCTGGCCGGCATCGCAGGGGAAAAGAACTCCACCATCGTGTTCCCGCTGCCGATGGATCTGGTGACGCCGTTCCTGGATTTCGTCAAGGGTGTGCATTCCGAGCAATGAGCCGGACACGGACCGCAGCACCACAGGCAGACGAGCGCGCAGGACGCTCGCAGGAAGCGCTGGAGGGCTTCCTCGACGCCTTGTGGATGGAGCGGGGCCTCAGCGCCCATACGCTGGCCGCCTATCGTCGCGACCTCGCTGCTCTGGGTCTGTGGTTGGAGCAACGCGGACGGACACTGATCGCGGCCCGGCGTGACGATCTGCTGTCCTACCTGGCGGAGCGGGTGGCGGGCGGAGCGAAGCCGCGCACCACCGCGCGTCTGCTGTCCAGCGTACGCCGTTTCTTCCGCTATCAGGTGCGCGAGGGACGCTTGGCGGAAGATCCCAGTGCCCGTATCGACTCGCCGCGCCTGGGGCGTCCGCTGCCCAGGTCATTGAGCGAGGAGGAAGTGGAGGCGCTGCTTGCGGCACCCGACCTGGGTGACGTTCTGGGTCTGCGGGATCGAGCCATGCTCGAGGTGTTGTACGCCTGCGGGCTGCGAGTCTCGGAACTGGTCTCACTGACTCTTGAACAGCTCAATCCCCGCCAGGGGGTGCTGCGCCTGTTCGGCAAGGGCAACAAGGAACGGCTGGTTCCCCTCGGGGAGGAGGCCCTGGACTGGCTCGACAGATACCTGCGCGATGCTCGTCCGGCATTGATGGGCCCGCAGTTGGGCAACTGCCTGTTTCCTACGGCCCGCGGACGGGCCATGACACGGCAGGCCTTCTGGTACCGGATCAAACGTTATGCCGCACTGGCAAACATCGCCAAACCGCTGTCCCCCCATACGCTGCGCCACGCTTTTGCCACCCACCTGCTAAACCACGGCGCCGACCTGAGGGTAGTGCAGGTTCTGCTGGGACACAGCGATTTGTCCACCACCCAGATCTATACCCACGTGGCACGTCAGCGCCTGCGGGATCTGCACAGCCGCCATCATCCGCGCGGTTAGCGGCTCCAGTGGTTCCCATGGACCACTAATCATAGCCCCAGATCAGCCTGGGGTTGATCGGCACCGAAGGATCGCGGGCCACCATTTCCCGAATGACGTAGTGTTCCTTGTCGCAGGTTCGCCGCAGAGGCCGGGCGTAGGGTCCGCCGCGCGGGCTGATAAGGCTGCTTACCATCGGACAGATACCGTCGCGGCCCCGTTGAATCACCACCCCGATCTCTCCGTTTTCGAGCATCACGAACGCGCCGGGGGGAAAGACGCCGAGTTCCTTGATGAAGGTAAGCGACATATCCTCATCCACCAAGCTGCCGCGCTGCAGAAAGATCTCTCGCAGGGCCTCCTTCGCCAGCATCTCCTGGCGATAGGCGCGGGGACTGATCATCGCCAGGTAGATGTCGGTGAGCGCTATGACCCGGGCTTCCATGCAGATGGCGGTACCCGACAGACCGAAGGGGTATCCGGAGCCGTCCAGCCGCTCATGGTGGTGCAGCACGGCATCAAGCCAAACCGGGTCATCGGCGCCGGCCCGCTCCAGCATTTCCCGCCCCGCGGCGGGGTGGCGGCGAACGGTTGCCAGTTGTTCCCCGGTGAGCGGTGCGGCCTGTTCCCTCAGCGTACGTTGCAGGTCGAGCATTGCCAGATTGCTGGTGAGCGCCGCGGCAATCACCGACAGCCGACGCCGATCGTCCCACTCCAAATGTCGCGTCAGCACTTCGCAAAGGATGGCCTGGTGAACCAGATCGCCCGCCGGGTCGGAGGAGTCCCGTGACAGGTGAACGGCTCCCAGGCACGCGTTGGCATCCAGGCCGCAGACTGCCTGGACTTTTCGGGCGGTGTGCAGCACGGCCTGTGCAGCATCGGCGTGGGGGTGTTGCAGGTTCGTGAGGGTCCGAACCATGTGGTCCTGCAGATCGCCGATCAAGTCGAAGGGACAATCGGGGGGCGCCAGGGACTGCTCCCCAGGCCGGTCGTGGGTGTCGTGCCGGCGGTACAGGCCGCGGGCGATCAGCGCATCCAGTTGATGCGCCGACCGAATGACGTATCCGGCCTGCAGCAATAGCCGGCCGTTGGCGTCGTAGGCGGACCAGGGTAGCGCGCGGCCGACCGCGATTTCGCCCGCTCGGACACGGGTGGTGTTCATTGCCAATAGCTCCTTGTCTTCTGTGCGGTCGTGGGTTGGGACCGCGAGCCCAACAAGGCCGAGTGCTGGCAATTACCTAATCGGTACTACGGCGATGGCCGGGAAGGCGACCGCGTATTCCGCTATATCGGGTTTGGCGGCCGTCAGGCGCGGAACTTTACAGTCTGGTGACAGTGCGGGCGGGTGCATTTACCCCGCCATGACTTTGGAGGACAATGCCGCCTGCTGTCGGGACGGGAGATTTTCATGCTGCAACGTTGTTTGGTGCTGTTGGTGTGTTTGGGCGGCCTCTGGGTTGCCACTGCCAGGGCGGATCCGCAATCCGACATGCAGCGGGTGAAGCGGGCCGTTGCCGCGATCGTGCCGGGCGTTGCACCCACCAGCATTCGTCCTTCCCCGGTGGCGGGGCTCTACGAGGTTACCCTGGGCCCGCAACTGTTCTATGTCAGTGCCGACGGTCGCTATCTGGTGGAGGGCGACGTCATCGATCTGCGCACCCATAGCAACATCACCACCGCGCGAAGGGACGTGGCACGCATCAAGGCGATCAATGCCGTGGGTACCGACCACATGATCGTGTACAGCCCGGCCCATCCGCGACATACGATCACGGTGTTCACTGACATCGACTGCGCGTACTGCCGCAAGCTGCACAGGGAAGTGGGGGCGCTGGTAAAGGCGGGGATCCGGGTACGCTACCTGTTCTATCCCCGTTCCGGGCTGGACACGCCGTCCTACTACAAAGCGGTGTCGGTGTGGTGTGCGCCAGATCGTAAGCAGGCGCTGGAGACAGCGGAAGCCGGTGGCGCCCTGCCCCGTCGCACGTGCAAGAACCCGGTCAAGCAGCAGATGGCGCTGGGCGACGTGATCGGCGTTCGGGGGACCCCGACCATCGTGCTGGGCGACGGCAGCATAGTCCCCGGTTACCTGCCCGCCGCCAAACTGGTGGAGGTGGTGGACGGGCTGGGCGCCCAGTCCAGTGGCGGCTGACAGCCGTTCAGTGAAGGGCGTTGAACATCTTGCTGCGATAGCGGCTCACCAGGGGATGCTGATCCCCCAGCAGCGCGAACACCGACAGCATGCTCTTGCGGGCGGCATCGTCGCCATACGACCGATTGCGTCGCAATAGCTCCAGCAGCAGTTCCAAGGCCTCTTCGTGGCGGTCCGCCAGGACCCGGCGTGCCGCCAGTTGGAAACGGGCCTCGGCGTCGTCGGGGTCGGCGGCGATGGCCGATTCCAATGCCTCGCTTTTCGGTGCGCCGTCCACCGTATGAGCGAATTCCAGCAGGCTGGCCAGCGCCTTGGATTCCGGTTCCTGACGTACGTCGAACGGCAGCGAGGCGAGCGTCGCCTCCGCTTCGCGCAGATGGCCGGTCGCCGTGGCGATGCGTGCGTAATCCAGCAACACCCTGTAATTGTCCGGATCGTCGGCGGCCGCCACCTGCAGCATGGACATGGCCTGGTCCGCATTACCCCCCTCGTAGGCCTGCCACGCCGCCTGACGGACCTGATCGGATTCGCGGGGAATGTAACGTTCCAGCAGCAGCCGCAGGTCTGACTCGGTCTGGGCCCCGAGGATCTCTTCCACGATCTCTCCGTTAACGAAGAGCTTCATGGTGGGTATGCTGCGGATGCCGTGGCTGCCGGCCAGCGCCCGTTCCCGGTCGGTGTCGATCTTGGCGATCACGAATTTGCCCTGGTAGGCCTCAGCCAGCTTCTTCAGCACCGGCATCTGCATCTGGCAGGGGCCGCACCATTCGGCCCAGAAGTCCACCAGCACCGGGACTTCCCTGGATTTCTCCAGTACCAGCGCGTCGTAGTTTGCCTCTGTGACGTCAAAAATGAACGGCGATTCGTCCATGGAACTCCTCGGCTACCAGATAACAAGGGGCTTGGATGGGGAAGGGGTCGCGGATACGCGCCCCCTGTCATACTGCGGGTGCATGGTACCACAACGGCCCGTGACGGGCGGAGGCGGCAGGTTCACTGCGGATGGGGGCCCTTGCGGCGCGCCTGCGAAAAGAGGCGCCCGACGGGTGTCGGGCGCTAAAGCGTTCGGTTACCGAACGTCTCGGAGGAGTACTGAATGCGTGGAGAAGACCGTCGGCTGGAACATGCACCGGCGGCAAAAGTTGTTTCTCCGTGAACGACATTACCCCATTCCCAGCGCGGATCTTGTAAGCCCATTCTGAATCTGGTGTAGGCGTGTCCGGGTGCGCTGTGTCTGATTTGTTCCCGCCCCGTTCTTGTGTATTTACTATAAATCAATGATTATTAATCATATATTCAACCAGCTTGCTGATCTGAATCCCGTGCGAAAGGGCGAGCGCCGGCGCGCCGCGGGCACGGAACAGCCATTAAGAATCCCTGTGGCGACCCGCTATCGGGACAACGGAACAAGGCTGAGGGCGGGCCGAAACGCAATGGAGTTCGTTGCAGGCAAGGACGCCTGCCCAGGGATGCCGGGCATGTCAATTATGGACTGCGGGTTGCCACAAGGAACAGGCTGCAGGGATGCAGCCAGCGGTGGCGGCGTGTCCAACGGGCCAAGGACGGACCGGCCAAGTCCACGCCGCCCGTCTCGTGATCTGCCGTATCGGCCCGGCTAGCGCTCCAGGTATTGGAGCTTGTCCGGCTTGCCGTTCCATTCATCCGCATCGGGCGGTGCGTCCTTCTTCTGGGTGAGCACCGGCCATTCTCTGGCGAGCTCGGCATTGAGCTCGAGATATTGTTCCTGACCTTCCGGGACATCGTCTTCGGGAAAGATCGCCTCTGCCGGACACTCGGGTTCACACAAGGTGCAATCGATACATTCATCCGGATCGATGACCAGAAAGTTCGGCCCTTCGTGAAAGCAGTCGACCGGGCACACTTCGACACAGTCAGTGTATTTGCACTTGATGCAGTTTTCGGTGACGACGAACGTCATGGCGTACTCCAACTCGATTCGACAGACGGTGCCGGTCCGCGTGGCCTAAATCCCGGCGGCGCGCAGTCGCTATGGTAATCGGAATTCCCATGCCTGGCGAGCGAGCACACCGCCTGGATTGCGGTAGGCACAACAATTGCATGGGCACTGTCCCGATGGTGGGCGCGTCAGTTTTTTGATCGTCGTTAACGCTGGCGCACGTCGGGTCCAGTGCATCGTCCCGGTATTGTAGCGAAACCGGAGACCCGGGAAAAACTCGTGTTGGGAGACGCAGCGGCTCGACCGCACTATGAAGACTCTGTTCAGTCTATCGACAGTCGTCGAACCGGACCGCCAGCGTTTGGCGCGCTTTGCCGTGGAGGCGGTGCGCGCGTTGAATGGCAATCTGTTTGCGGCCGTTGCGGCGCTGACCCAGGCGCTCGATCAACTGCGCAAGGCAAACGCGTCCAGTGAAGTCCCCCTGGACGTGAGCCTTGTGTGCGACGACGACCGGCTGCTGCTGTGCTGGGGCGAGACCCGGCAAAAACTCATCACGCTGCGGGATACGCCTGCTCCCGCTTCGCTGCAGGCCCTGGCGGCACAAATGCGAAAAGCCAGCGAGTCCACCGATCCCGAGTTACTGCGGCGTCGCAACCAGAAGATTGCTGCCGATCTGGAGCTTGCCAACCAGCGGGCGGCCCGGGAAATGGCCGAATTGGAATCGATGCTGGAGCGCAAGAAGGACGAGCTTCAGGAATCCATTCGCCTTGCCGAGACGGACAGCCTGACGGGGCTGCTGAATCGCGGCGCCTACGATGACCGACTTCGAACCGCTGTGCTGCGCTGCGTGCGCCAGCATGAGGAGTTGTGCCTGATTCTGCTGGATCTGGACAAGTTCAAGACGATCAATGACACCCACGGCCATCAGTACGGGGACGCATACCTGCAGCGCATGGCCGGCGCCATGCGCGGCGCCGTACGCGAACATGTGGATATCGCGTGCCGTATGGGTGGAGACGAGTTCGCCATCATCGCGATGAGCGATGTGACCGTCGCGCGGCGCATTGCCGACCGGGTGATGAAGGCAATGGACGGACGGGTCAGCGCCGGCATAGCGCAGCTGCTGCCTGAGGAATCGATCGTCTCGCTGGTAGCGCGCGCCGACGCGGCCCTCTATGACGCCAAGCGCGAAGGGCGCGGGCGGGTGAACGCGGCTGGAAGCCGGGCCGTCAACCGAAAGGCGGGGAACGAGTGAACGACAGGGACGGGAGCACGGCTACGCCTGTGAAGTTGTTGATCGAACAGCCTGTCAACGGAGAAAGCGGCCAGGTGTTGTTGCGCTCCAAGTTGCGTGCGGTGTCCAGGCGAATGGGTTTCTCGGCAGTGGCGCGTGAGCGCATGGAACTGGTCTGCAACGAGATGGTTACCAACCAGATCAAATTCGCCCGCGCCGCGGGAATGGTGCAGATCTGGGAGGTGACGCGACCCTGTCATGCCATCGATCTTTTCGCGTTGGATTTCGGTATGGGGATTGCCAACCTTCCCGTCGCGCTGGAGGACGGCTACACCACGGCGGGGACCATGGGGAAGGGGCTGGGGGCGATTCGTCGCCTTGCCAATGAAAGCGAGTTCTACACCGTGCCCAGCGGGGTGGCCACCGGGGCGCCATGGCACGGTATGGCCATCTGGGCGCGTTTTTACGTGAGGCACTGCGAGCCCGGCAGCTACCAGGTCGGCCAGTACCTGAGGGCCTATCAGGACGACGTGCACAATGGCGACAGCATTTGCATGGACGACAGTGACGGACAGCTGCGGTGGCTGCACATGGACGGTCTGGGCCATGGCATGCAGGCGGAACAGGTGGTCAAGGGCCGGGAGGACATACTCGGCATCGATGCCCCGCTGGTGGAAGTGATGCAGGTATTGAGCAGCCGCCTCAAAGGGACCCGCGGAGCAGTGGGCATGCTGGCGGATGTCGACGCCGGTACGGCGCGTATCTGCGGCGTGGGGGACATGGCGGCCTATCTCATACTCAACGGCGAACGCAAGAACGTCCTGTTCGCCCCCGGTGTGCTCGGCCACGAACACCGGAGTTTCGAACAGACCGAACTGCAGTTTCCGGCGCAGGCGATGCTGGTGACCGGGTCGGATGGTTTACGCAGGAACTGGAACCTGAGCAGCTTTCCCGGGCTGTGGCGTTTGCATCCACAAATGGTTGCGCTGCTGCTCGGTCAAGTCATGGGGCGTGGAAACGACGATAAGTCGATTTTCGTTCTAAGGAGATCGCCCTCCAAGGGGGAACACTAATGGCAAAAAAGCAGCCGGCGGAAAAATCCGTCAACGAAACCCTGGTAGAGCAGCTGATGGTGAACATCGGCAAGATTTCGCACGTCATCGAACGGCAGGGTCACAGCATATTTGGACAGGCGAATATTCTGTCGAACGACGAAATCAACGACTACAGCATCGAGTTCCTCGAGCTGTTCGTGATGCTCCTGCAGTCGGGCGACAAGCTTAACCGGCGCGGCGCGGAGTATAAGGCACTGCGGCAGTTCTTCAGTACGTTCTCCCAGCAGATCCAGGTGCGTGGGGGCAGCCTGGAGGAGTTCGTACGCTACATCCAGTTCATGCAGCGGGTCATGATCGAGGAGCTGGAAACGGATACGGCGCTGGAATCGCATCAGGTACGGGGCATCCTGCTGCTGTTGGCCTCGGTGTTCAATGACATCATCCTGGATGTGTTCCACGTCTATCTGGAGGAAAAGGAACGCACTATCCAGGCCCAGCAGGAGGAACTGCGGGAGATATCCACGCCGATCACCGAAATCTGGGACGGGGTGCTGACGCTGCCCATCATCGGCACGCTGGACTCCTCCCGTACGATGATGGTCATGGAACGATTGCTGGCGCGCATCGAGACCGATCGGGCCAAAGTGGTGGTGATGGACGTCACCGGGGTGCTGGCGATCGACTCCCAGGTTTCCCACCACCTCATCCAGATGATTCGGGCGGTGGGCCTGATGGGCGCCGAAGCCATACTGACCGGCATTAGACCGGAGATCGCCCGGGCGCTGACCAGCCTCAACATCGATCTGGGCGGAGTGACCACGCGTTCCACCCTGTCGGAGGGGCTCAAGGAAGCCTTCCGACAGCTGGACGTCCACGTCATGCCGCCCCAGGGATGAGGCGGGCGCAAACCTTGGCCGGCACCGGGAACTCGGGATGAAGCGGCAATGATCCAGGGGATGCACTTGACGCCGATCGGCTCGGGCATCGTGCTTCTCGAGCCGGGCGAGGGACTGGATCCGTCGGATCCCGACGCCTATCTGGAGCCGCTGGTGGGATATCTGCAGCGCCAGCGGGCTTCTCGGCTGATCTACGATCTGACCAGCGTGCCGCTGATCGACAGCATCTACTATGGCTGGCTCAAAATGGTGTCAGACATCTGCCGGGTGGCAGGTGTGCAACTGGTGGTGGTGAACATGGCGCCGCCCGCAGCGTTTGCGCTGTCGCAGATACTGGATGGACCGCCGCCGTTTCTGTGCGCCCTGAACGTCGACCGCGCCCGCTAGGGAACCTCTGCACGGGCCGCGGAGGCGGCGCTCACGGCGTTGCAAAGGCGCCCGGAATACTCGTTTACCCCTCGTAAACGGCGCTTACTGGCCCCCTTGCTCGTGGTGATCGTCCACTTGATCGACTTGTGCAGAAGAGGGTCCCCAGGACGCTTACTCCACCAGACGCTTGAGAGCGTAGAGCGTTTCCATGGCCTGACGCGGTGTGAGATCGTCGGGTTCGATACCCTCCAGTGCTTCGACGACCGGGCTGTCCGCCGGCGGCGCGAACAGCGCCATCTGGGTCTGCGCTGTGGCCTGTGTCGTCTCCGGTTGGCGGTTTTCCAGTTCCTCCAGGCGGGCGCGTGCCTGCTGCAGAACATGTGGGGGAATGCCCGCCAGGGCGGCCACATGCAGTCCGTAGCTGCGGTCGGCCGGACCTTCCTTCACCGCATGCATGAACACGATGCGGTCGCCGTGCTCCACGGCGTCCAGGTGCACGTTGGCGATGCCGTCGTAGTGTTCGGGTAAGCGGGTCAGCTCGAAGTAGTGGGTGGCGAACAGCGTGAACGCCCGCAGCCGGCGTGCCAGGTCGGCGGCGCATGCCCAGGCCAGGGACAGCCCGTCATAGGTGCTGGTGCCGCGACCGATCTCGTCCATCAACACGAGACTCTGTTCGGTGGCGTTGTGCAGGATGTTGGCGGTTTCGGTCATTTCCACCATGAAGGTGGAGCGCCCGCTGGCCAGATCGTCGGAGGCACCGATGCGGGTGAAGATGCGGTCGATCGGTCCCAGCACCGCGCGCTGTGCCGGCACGTAGCTGCCTACGTGGGCCAGCAGCACGATGAGGGCGGTCTGGCGCATGAAGGTGGACTTGCCGCCCATGTTCGGTCCGGTGATCAGCAGCATGCGTCGACCGCTGTCGAGCTTCACGTCGTTGGGCACGAAGGGGGCGTCCAGGACGCGCTCCACCACCGGATGGCGTCCACCGTCGACCAGAATCCCCGGTTGGTCGCTAAGCTCGGGCCGGCGCAGGTCCAGCTGGTCCGCCCGTTCGGCGAACGCGGCCAGCACGTCCAGCTCTGCGAGCGCATCGGCACAGGTCTGCAGACCGGCCAGCTGCTCCACCAGATAGCCCAACAGCTCATCATAGAGGGCCTTCTCACGGGCCAGGGCCCGTTCCCGGGCGCTCAGCACCTTGTCCTCGAAAGCTTTCAGCTCGGGCGTGACGAAGCGTTCGGCCCCCTTCAGGGTCTGGCGGCGTCGGTAGTCTTCCGGGACCTGTTCGGCCTGGCTGCGGCTGACCTCGATGTAATAGCCGTGCACGCGGTTGTAGCGCACCTTGAGGTTGGCGATGCCGCTGCGTTCCCGTTCGCGGGTTTCCAGGTCCAGCAGAAACTGGTCGGCATCCCGGCTGAGGGTGCGCAGTTCGTCCAACTCCTGGTCGTAGCCGGCCGCGATCACTCCGCCGTCGCGGATCAGCACCGGCGGCGATTCCATCAATGCGGCCTGCAGACGGGCCTGCACCTGCGCGTGGTCGCCCGTGCCCTCGGCGAGAGCACCCAGCAGCGGGTCGTCCAGGTCGGCGAGCAATGATCGCAGATCCGGCAGCCGGGCCAGCGTGTCCCGCAGGCCGGAAAGGTCCCGGGGCCGGGCCGAACGCAGGGCCACCCGCGCCAGCACCCGTTCCATGTCGCAGATGCCTCTGAGCCGTTCCTGCAAATCGCAGTAGCGGTGGTTGTCCAGCAGCGTGCCCACACTCTGATGGCGGCGGCGCAGCAGGTCACGGTCCCGCAGGGGACGGTTGATCCAGCGCCGCAGCAGCCGGCTGCCCATGGCGGTGGCCGTGGTGTCCATCACGCCTGCCAGGGTGTGCTCGGCCTGTCCCGAAAGGGATCGGTCCAGTTCCAGATTGCGGCGGCTGGCGGCGTCCAGCACGATGCTGTCTTCGCGCCGCTCCACCCGCAGGCCGCGCAGGTGAGGCAGGGCGGTACGCTGGGTGTCCTTGACGTACTGCAGCAGGCCGCCGGCGGCGCCCACCGCCACAGGGAGACCGTCGCAGCCGAAACCGCTCAGGTCGCGGGTGCCGAATTGTGCGCTGAGCTGACGGACCGCCGCCTGGGTGTCGAAATGCCAGGGTGGTTGGCGCCGCAGACCCGCGCGATCGCCTACCGCGGCCGCCAGATCGGCGCTGTCGCTGATCAGCAGCTCTGCCGGGCGCAGCCGTTCGAGCTCACTCACCAGCGCTTCGGCGCTTTCCACCTGCTGTACCGTGAACCGGCCGGCGGACAGATCCAGTATCGCCAGTCCAAACAGGTCTCCATCCTGGCGGCAGGCCACGATGAGGTTGTCCCGACGATCCTCCAGCAGCGCCTCGTCCGTCAGGGTGCCCGGCGTGACGACCCGCACCACCTTGCGTTCCACTGGCCCCTTGCTGGTGGCGGGGTTGCCGATCTGCTCGCAGATAGCCACCGATTCGCCCAGCCGGACGAGCCGCGCCAAGTACTGCTCGACGGCGTGGAACGGTACGCCGGCCATGGGAATGGGCTCGCCGGCCGACTGGCCGCGCTGGGTGAGGGTAATGTCCAGCAGTTGCGAGGCGCGCCGGGCATCGTCATAGAACAGCTCGTAGAAATCGCCCATGCGATAGAACACAAGGATGTCCGGATACTCCGCCTTGACGCTCAGGTACTGCTGCATCATGGGAGTGTGCGGGGAGGGCTGTTCAGGGCGCGCCGACATGCGCGGAAGTCTAACCAAATCCTCAGGGTCCGCCTAGGGAGCCTCCGCACAGGTCGATCAAGTGGATGGTCACCGGGCGCAAAGGGGCGAGGAAGTGCAGTTTACGGTTGGTAAATGAGCATTTCGAGCGCCTTTGCAGCGCCGTGAGCGCCGTTTCAGCGGCCTGTGCAGAGGCTCCCTGGCGCCCGGCGGCCGCTCCCGTGCCCAAGGGCCTTGCGCCGCGCACCGCGCTTTGGTACCAAGAGGAATCGGTCGACAGGAGAGTGCCATGGCGCCGCCCGGGCGGAACTATTCCGAGAAGCGCGATTTTCTGCGCATGGGGGTGGACTGTCAGGTGCGCTGCTTGGAACTGCAGAGTGGAGACGCCTGCACGGGTCGGGTCCACAACCTCAGCGCCCGGGGTATCGCGCTCAGCGTAGCGCGCCGCTACCCGCCCGGCACGCGACTGGAGGTTCGCATCGAGCCCGAACGCAGCATTGTGCCGCCGTTGCATGCACTGGTGGAGGTGTTGCGTATGGAGACCGCTTCGGACGGCAGCTACCAATTGGCTGCCGAGATCCGCGAAATTCTGTCCTGAGGGCTTCATGGACCCGCAACTGGAGCAATTGTCCCGGCGGGCCGGCGAGGCTCTGCTGGCCCGGCGTTGGCTGCTGGCCACCGCCGAGTCCTGTACGGGCGGCTGGGTGGCCAAGGTGGTCACCGATATCGCCGGCAGCTCCCAGTGGTTCGACCGCGGTTTCGTGACCTACACCAACGCGGCCAAGCAGGACATGCTGGGTGTGCAGAACGCCACCCTGGATCGCCACGGCGCCGTCAGCGAAGCCACTGTTGCAGAGATGGTGGCCGGCGCCCTGTCCCAAAGCCGGGCCGATCTCGCCCTGGCCATCAGCGGCATCGCCGGCCCGGGCGGGGGCACGGCCACCAAGCCGGTGGGTACCGTGTGTTTTGCGTGGGGTACGCGCGGCGGCCCGGTGCTGGCAGGCACGGAGCGTTTCGACGGCGATCGGGAGGCAGTGCGGCGCCAGTCGGTTATCCACGCCCTGCGTGGGGCCCTCGATGTCATCTCCGGAGCCTGAGCGCGAGCGGCTGTTCTTCGCCCTGTGGCCGGATCCGCCGGTGCGTGATCGCCTGGACGCCCTGGCCCGGCATGTGGTGGGGCGCAACGGCAGGCGCACCGCGACGGAAAAACTCCATCTGACCCTGGCATTTCTCGGCGACCGGAGCGCTGAGGAGCGTGATTGCATGGCGGCGGCTGCCGGACAGGTGCGGGTGGCGCCGTTCACGCTGCGCCTGGACCGCATCGGCCACTGGCGCCGTCCCCGCATCCTGTGGGCCGGCGCCAGCGTCACGCCCCCCGAACTCCTGGATCTGTCGGGTGCGCTGAACGCCCATCTGGCGCCCTGCGGCTACCAGCCCGAAGCCCGTCCATTTCAGGCCCATCTGACTCTGGCCCGCAAGGCCGCCCAGCCCGTTGCCCTCACGTCGGTGGAGCCCATCGAGTGGCCGGTGCGCAGCTTCTGTCTGGTGCGCTCGGTGATCGCATCCACCGGATCGAGCTACGAAATTCTCCGCACCTGGACGCTCGGGCCGGAGCCCGCGACCGGCGTACCCGAGGCCTAGCCCGCATATTGCATCGGTATCCGGGATGCTGGCGCAGGACAGGTGCGGCTGGGCGCCGTTCTGGAGCGAAAGTCATAGCCGTTGCTATGAGTTGGCCGCTCTCGCACGTCCGTGTGCTTCGCGGCATAAGTACGTCCTGTACAAAAGGGAAGAGCAAGCACAGGCGTGCCTGGACAAGCCAGGGCCCGGATAGGGCGCAGGCCGGATACAAACTGCTCCCTCAACTCTTCAGATGTCGTTGCCAAGTTCATCCCTATTATCAGTCACTTTCAGATAGGACTGCGACCGGCTGGTGCACTATGCGGGCTAGTCCGCCTGCCGCCATCTGTGTGATAATCCCGCGGGTTGACAGCAATTCATGCCGCGGTGACAGGGAACGGTCGCTGCGCCCGTTAAGGCAATGGGAGATATCCAATGGACGACAACAAGCGCAAGGCCCTCAGTGCAGCTTTAGGCCAGATCGAGAAGCAGTTCGGCAAAGGTTCCGTGATGCGCATGGGCGACGTGGGCGCCATCCGCGATGTGGACGTGGTTTCCACCGGTTCCCTGAGTCTGGATCTGGCACTGGGCATCGGAGGCCTGCCGCGAGGCCGGGTGGTGGAGATCTACGGGCCGGAGTCTTCCGGCAAGACCACCCTGACCCTCCAGGTGGTGGCGGCTGCCCAACGGGCCGGCGGCACCGCCGCATTCGTGGACGCCGAGCATGCCCTGGACCCCAGCTATGCGGAGAAACTGGGCGTCAACGTGGACGACCTGCTGGTCTCCCAGCCCGACACGGGCGAGCAGGCTCTGGAGATCGCCGACATGCTGGTGCGCTCGGGGGCAGTGGACGTGGTGGTGGTGGACTCGGTGGCGGCGCTGACGCCCAAGGCCGAGATCGAGGGCGAGATGGGCGACTCCCACGTGGGACTGCACGCCCGCCTGATGTCCCAGGCCTTGCGCAAGCTGACCGCCAACATCAAGCGCTCCAACACGCTGGTGATCTTCATCAACCAGATCCGCATGAAGATCGGGGTGATGTTCGGCAGCCCCGAGACCACCACCGGCGGCAATGCCCTGAAGTTCTACTCGTCCGTGCGCATGGACATCCGTCGCATCGGCGCCATCAAGAAGGGCGACGAGGTGGTAGGCAACGAGACCCGGGTGAAAGTGGTCAAGAACAAGATGGCCCCGCCCTTCAAGCAGGCCGAGTTCGAGATTCTGTACGGCGAGGGAATTTCCCGGGAAGGGGAGATCATAGACCTGGGCGTGAAGCTGAATATGGTGGACAAGTCCGGCGCCTGGTACAGCTACAACGGCGACCGCATCGGCCAGGGCAAGGAGAACGCCCGCCAGTTCCTGCGGGACCACCCGGAGACCGCCCAGGAGATCGAGGACAAGATCCGCGCCCAGGTGCTGCCGACCAAGGCCGCACCGGCAGAGGAACGTGAGCAGGTCGAAGCGCAGGCCTGAGGCGGGCGAGGACGACGATCCGGCCGCCGCGGCCCGCCAGACGGCGCTGGGGCTGCTTGCCCGGCGCGAGCACAGCCGGCGCGAGCTCGCCTACAAGCTCGCTCAGCGCGGCTACGATGGGCAAATCGTCGAGCCGCTGCTGAGCGGGCTGGCCGCCGAAGGGCTGCTCAGCGAGGAGCGCTTCGTGGAAGGCTACGTGTACGCGCGCTCGGCGCGGGGCTACGGACCCTTGCGCATCCGCGCCGAGTTGCGCGAGCGGGGTGTGCCCGACGCGCTGGTGGACAGCTTCCTGGACGATCGCGATCCCCAGTGGACGGATGCGGTGGCGGCGGTGCACCGCAAGCGCTTCGGAGCCGACCGGCCGTCCGACTTCAAAGAACGCGCCAGACAGATGCGCTTTCTGCAGCAACGTGGCTTTACCCCGGAGCAGATTCGGCGGGTGCTGAACGAGTCGGACTGAGGGCTCGGGGCCAATCGGGGGGTGGCCGGACCTGCACCATTGCAGTGTCGGCTATTTAGTATTTTCAACTTCTGGACCTGAGCTAGTCATGAAGAGCAGCGCCGAACTTCGTCAGGCATTTCTCGATTATTTTCGGGAGCGGGGGCACGAGGTCGTCCCGTCCAGCCCGCTGGTGCCGGCCAACGATCCGACCCTGTTGTTCACCAATGCCGGCATGGTCCAGTTCAAGGACGTGTTTCTCGGCCGGGAAAAGCGCGCCTACACCCGCGCCGCCAGCAGCCAGCGCTGCGTGCGCGCCGGCGGCAAGCACAACGATCTGGAAAACGTCGGCTACACCGCCCGCCATCACACCTTTTTCGAAATGCTGGGCAACTTCAGCTTCGGCGATTACTTCAAGCGTGAAGCCATCGGCTATGCCTGGGAATTCCTGACCGGTGTCTTGAAGCTGCCGCCCGAGCGGCTGTGGGTCACCGTCTTCGAAGAGGACGACGAGGCCGCCGACATCTGGTTGAAGGAGATCGGCGTCGCCCCGGAACGCTTCGCCCGCATCGGCGCCAAGGACAACTTCTGGTCCATGGGCGACACCGGGCCCTGCGGACCCTGCTCGGAGATCTTCTACGACCATGGCCCGTCGGTGGCCGGCGGCCCGCCGGGCAGCCCCGATGCCGACGGCGACCGCTACGTGGAAATCTGGAACCTGGTGTTCATGCAATACGATCGGGGCACGGACGGCACCCTGGCACCGCTGCCCAAACCGTCGGTGGACACCGGTATGGGGCTGGAGCGGTTGGCGGCGGTCATGCAGGGCGTGCACAGCAACTACGACATCGAGATGTTCCAGCACCTGATGCGCGCGGCCGCCGACCTGGGCGGCATCGCCG
The DNA here is from genome assembly GCA_964571225.1 of uncultured Gammaproteobacteria bacterium. GTDB lineage: Bacteria > Pseudomonadota > Gammaproteobacteria > DATFLG01 > DATFLG01 > DATFML01. The sequence continues at coordinate 36,946 of CAZNBB010000010.1, read as the reverse complement.
ATCTGGACAACAGTTCCCTGCGGGTGATCGCCGACCACATCCGTTCCTGCGCCTTCCTGATTCTGGACGGGGTGCTGCCCAGCAACGAGGGGCGGGGCTATGTGCTGCGCCGCATCATCCGCCGTGCCGCACGCCACGGCAGCCGCTTGGGCATCCAGGGGGCATTTTTCTACAAACTGGTAGGCACCCTGTGCGAGGAAATGGGCGCGGCCTATCCGGAGCTGGTCCGTGCCCGCGAGCAAGTGGAGCGGGTGCTGCGCCAGGAGGAGGAGCGCTTCGCCGAGACCCTGGATCAGGGCATGCGCATCCTGGAAGAGGACATTGCGCGGCTCTCCGGCACGGTGATTCCCGGCGAAACGGTGTTCAAGCTCTACGACACCTACGGATTCCCCGTCGATCTGACCGCAGATATCGCCCGCGAGCGTGAGCTGACCCTGGACATGGCCGGTTTCGAGCGGGAGATGGCGGCCCAGCGCGAGCGCGCACGGGCAGCCAGCCAGTTCGGGGCCGACTACGGCGCCGGTCTGGACCTGGAGGGTGTCACCGATTTTACCGGCTATGATCGGCTCGTGGACCGGGCCACGGTGACGGCGTTGCTGCGGGGCAAAGACCCGGTGCAGCGCCTGGAAGCCGGCGACCGGGGCGTGGTGGTATTGGACCACACCCCGTTCTACGGCGAGTCCGGCGGTCAGGTCGGCGACAGCGGTGTGCTGGAGACAGCGGATGCGCGCTTCATCGTGACCGACACCAAGAAGCAGGGTGGCGGCGTGCATGCCCACATCGGTACGCTGGAAGGCGGCGCTCTGCAGGTGGGAGACACCGTCGAGGCCCACGTGGACGCGGCCCGTCGTCGAGCCATCATGCTCAATCATTCCGCCACCCATCTGCTTCATGCCGCCCTGCGCAGGGTGCTGGGCGACCATGTTCAGCAGAAGGGCTCGCTGGTGGAGCCGGACCGGTTGCGGTTCGATTTCTCCCACTTCGAGCCGGTGAGCGCCGAACAGTTGGAAACCATCGAACGACTGGTCAATGAGCAGATCCGGCTCAACGCCGATGTGGAAACCGAGGTGATGCCCATCGATCAGGCCATGGAAGCCGGCGCCATGGCCCTGTTCGGCGAAAAATACGGCGAACGGGTGCGGGTGCTCACCATGGGCGATTTTTCCGTGGAATTGTGCGGCGGCACCCACGTGCGGCGGGCAGGTGATATCGGCCTGTTCAAGATCGTGTCCGAATCGGGTATTGCCGCCGGCGTGCGACGTATCGAGGCGGTGACCGGCGAGCAGGCGTTGGATTACGTACGGCAGACCGAGGCCGCGCTGCAGCAGATCGGCGAGCTGGTCAAGGCCGGTCGCGACGATGCTCAGTCGAAAGTCAGCCAGTTGGTGGAACGTACCCGCAAACTGGAGAAGGAGCTCGAGCGCATCAAAGCGAAGCTCGCCAGCCAGCAGGGCAGCGATCTCACGAGCCAGGCGGTGGATGTGGACGGCACCAAGGTGCTGGCCGCCCGCCTGGATGGCGCCGATCCCAAGGTGCTGCGCGATACCGTCGATCAGTTGAAGAACAAGCTCGGCACCGCTGCTGTCGTATTGGCAGTGGTGGATGGAGAAAAGGTGAGTCTGGCGGCCGGTGTCACCAAAGACCGCACCGACAGAATCAAGGCCGGAGAGCTGGTCAATGCGGTGGCCCAACAGGTGGGCGGGCGCGGCGGCGGCCGACCGGATATGGCCCAGGCGGGTGGTAACCAGCCTGAACACGTTGATACTGCCCTGCAATCGGTGGTCGATTGGGTGCGCGAGCGACTCGGAGCGGGACAGACGGTTTAATCCTGCTCCATTTTGTAGTTTAATCTCCCCCTTTGCCGCGCGTTCCGTCCGGACCAATCCCGACACGCTCATATACATGGCCCTGATCGTACAGAAATATGGCGGTACCTCGGTGGGTACGCCCGAACGTATTCAGGCGATCGCCGAAAAAATCCATCGCTTCCGGGAGCAAGGCAACGAAGTGGTGGTCGTGGTGTCGGCCATGAGCGGAGAAACCAACCGGCTGGTCGGACTGGCCAAGAGCATCGATTCCCATCCCGATCCCCGTGAGCTCGACGTGTTGTTGTCCACCGGCGAGCAGGTCACCATCGCCCTGCTGAGCATGGCCTTGCACCGTCGAGGCTGTCCCGCCCGCTCCTATACCGGTGCCCAGGTCCGGATCCGGACCGACAGCATGTACAACAAGGCACGCATACAGGACATTGACGGCGCCCGGGTGCGGGACGATCTGACCGCCGGGCGCGTGGTGGTGGTGGCGGGTTTCCAGGGGGTCGACGAGCACGGCAACATCACCACCCTGGGGCGGGGCGGTTCGGACACCACGGCCGTTGCATTGGCGGCCGCACTGCACGCGGACGAGTGTCAGATCTACACTGACGTGGACGGCGTCTACACCACCGACCCCCGTGTGGAACCCAGAGCGCGCCGCCTGGACCGGATCACATCCGAGGAAATGCTGGAGCTGGCCAGCCTCGGTTCGAAGGTGCTGCAGATTCGTTCCGTCGAATTTGCGGGCAAATACAACGTTCCCCTGCGGGTTTTATCGTCTTTTGAAGAGGGGGAGGGCACTTTGATTACCTACGAAGAAGAGGAAGGCATGGAGGAACCCCTGATCTCAGGGATCGCCTTCAACCGGGACGAAGCCAAGCTCACCATCCTGGGCGTACCGGATCAGCCGGGCGTGGCCTATAAGATTTTGGGCCCGGTGGCCGATGCTAATATAGAAGTGGACATGATCGTGCAGAACGTGGCGCCTGACGGGAGCACCACGGACTTCACATTTACGGTCCATCGCAACGACTACGACACTGCGATGGAAATCCTGCAACGGGTCGCCAAGGAAATGGGTGCCCGCGAGGTCACCGGCGATACCAAGATCGTCAAGCTGTCGCTGGTGGGTGTCGGTATGCGCTCGCACGCGGGGATCGCGTCGACCATGTTCGAGGCCCTGGCCCACGAAGGCATCAATATCCGCATGATTTCCACGTCCGAGATCAAGATTTCCGTTGTGGTGGACGAGAAGTACCTCGAGCTTGGGGTACGTGCCCTTCACGAGGCGTTCCATCTCGATGAGGTTCCGCAGACTCAACCCTCCTGAGGACGGCATGCGGGGCGATTTCCAGGGGGTTGCTGACGGGGCAATCCCCAGGGAAGCACGAAGGAAGCCAATAATAAGAACCGCAAAGGCATGTACTACAGGTTTGGGGGTAACCGGCCGACAAGCTCTATGGTCAGATGCAACGGATCGACAGGGCAGCCGGGAACGCGGTCTTTATGTGATGAGCAAGGAGATTAGGGAATGCTGATTCTCACTCGCAGGGTAGGTGAAACCCTGATGATCGGCGACGAGGTCACCGTGACAGTCCTCGGGGTGAAGGGTAACCAGGTTCGTATCGGCGTGAATGCGCCCAAGGACGTGGCCGTCCATCGCGAAGAAATCTACGAGCGCATCAAGCGCGAGCAGGAGCAGCAGGAGGGTGGCCTGGCAGGGGAATAAGGCTTGGCGCTGCGCCTTTACGCGCGGAGCGCCCCCCTGTATCCTTACGCCTGCCGTCGTAATCGGGCGTTTTTTCCGATTGCCGTGCGGCACTTGAGGAGAGATGGCCGAGCGGCTGAAGGCGCTCCCCTGCTAAGGGAGTATGGGGTTAACAGCTCCATCGAGGGTTCGAATCCCTCTCTCTCCGCCATTTTCACCCAGCATGGAATCGGACTCTGCGGAGCGCTCCGTATTCCCGTCCACCTTGACACCATGATTCCTGGTTGGACATAATTCGCCGTTCACTACGCGCCCGTAGCTCAGCTGGATAGAGTACCTGGCTACGAACCAGGCGGTCGGGAGTTCGAATCTCTCCGGGCGCGCCATACGCAATGAAGCGGGGCCTCCAGACAGAGGCCCTTTTTCTTTCCGCTCCCACCTTAGCCCTGACCGCACCCCTGCGGCGTTCCACAGAACCGGCTTTTAACATCCCTCAGAGGGCGGGGCGGACCACCGATTCGGCGGTACGGGGGACAAAGCAAGTACCTGCACGCACGGTGCGCCGCTGGGATCGGCTGCCGGCGACTTGACCCGATGTGCGTCCTCCATCTATACCCATAAGTAGTACGCGCCGCTGAAAACACGGCATTTGTGTATCCATACCCGCCGGGGCATGCCGCACCGGCGGGTTGTTTCTGGACGAAACCCCGGCCCTCCATGTTCACCGTCTGCACAACTACGACGGGCGCGGTCGTTGAGTTCGCGCCCGAACGGCCCTGCCCATGAGTGGCGTACAGGAAGCTTCGCCCCGTCGCGGATTGGCGGCGCGTACGGCTCTGGTGCTGGGAATCGTAATGGTTACGGCCTTGGTGACGGCCTTCTTCTGGTTCGTCAGCCACGGCCTGTTGGTGATGTTTTCAGCGGCCGTATTGGCTGTGGTGCTGGACGGGCTTTCCGGATGGGTCGGTCGCTACACCCGGCTGCCCCACGGGTTGGCGCTGACGGCGACGGTTGCGGCCATTGCCGTCGGACTGGTCGCAGTCCTATGGGTGGGCGGCATGCGGGTTTCCAATCAGGGTCCGGCGTTGCGGAGTAACCTGCAGCAGTCAATCGGGCACCTGGAAAACCGGTTGAAGACGATGGGTGTCAATCCGAATGCCTTAGGCGGGTCGGCCGGGTCTGGAGGGTTGATGGAGGGTGCGGTTACCCATCTGTTGACTTCCCGCGCATCCATTTCCGAAACCGTAGACTTCGCTGCGGACCTGTTGATTATTGTCGTGGCCGGCATTTATTTCGCCGCCCAGCCAACGGTCTACCTGGAAACGGCCATCAAGCTCTTCCCCCTGGCCCGTCGCGACCGGCTCCGCGAGGTGTTTCGCGCGGTCGCTAATGCACTGCGCCGCTGGGTGGCCGGGCGTCTGGCCGCCATGCTGGCCGTGGGTGCCATCACTACCATCGGTATGTTGCTGCTCAATGTGCGCCTTGCGTTGCTGCTGGGTTTCATTGCCGGCGCGCTGACGTTCATTCCCTATCTGGGTTCCATCGTCTCTCTTATTCCTGCGGTGCTCATCGCGCTGCTGAACGGGCCGGCGACGGCCCTGTACGTGACGGTGCTGTACGTGGGTGCCCATATCACCGAAGGCTACATTCTCACTCCTCTCATTCAGGAGGAGGTGGTGCACCTGGCGCCGGGTTGGCTGATCATGGCCCAACTGTTCGGTTATCTGCTTGCCGGCGTGTTCGGCATGGCCATGGCCACGCCGGTGGCGGTGGTGTTGACCATCGTCGTGCAGATGCTCTACGTGCAGGACGTGCTTGGTGATCACGTGCGGCTGCTGGGCAATTGACAAACTAGGTTTCCGATTCGTCGGGGTCGTTGCTTTCGCGCCACTGTTGGAAGCAGTCGATGCCGCAGAAATACACCACATAGTCCTCGGCTTCGGCGCTGGTCGCTTCCGATCGTGGGATCTCCTTCAAACATGTCTCGCACCTGACTTTCACCGGCAGGACAATTGGGATCTCGTCGCTCATGGCTGCCTCCGTGTCCGCTGCGGCGGACGGCTTTCCCGGGTCCCTGTGTCAGTCCAGTGTAGTGCGCCGCGGTCGGCATGTGCAGGGCACGGTCGTTACGGCGGCTCTTTACAGCAGTTCCAGGCGGGCTTTCAAGGGCAGGTGATCGGATGCCGACAGCGCCCATCCGCTGCTGTGCGCGGCGACTGCGTGCTGCTGGAGGTGGGCGCTGACCCAGATGCGGTCCAGCGCAAACAGCGGGCGTCGTGCGGGATAGGTGCGTACCGACGGACTGTCGGTCAGCGCGCGGGCGATGTCGCGCAGTGCCCGCGTCCGCGGACGCCATTCGTTGAAATCCCCGAGCAGCACGGTGGCCATGTCTCGACAGTCGCCCAGTACTTCCAGCAGTTGAGTGAACTGCCGACGTCGCTCGTCCACCCGCAAGCCCAGGTGGGTCACGATCACCCGCAGCGGCGAGCCATCGATTCCCACCGTGACGTCCAGCGCTCCCCTCGGTTCCCGGCCCGCTACGCTCAGGTCGTGCCTGCGCACCGAGAGGGGCGGTGCCGACAGCAGCAACGCATTGCCGTAGCCGTTTTCACCCGGGTGGATCAAAGTAGGGCCGGAAACGACATGAAAGCCGTCCTGCTGCGCCAGCGCCAGCAGGTGCGGCCCTTCTTCGGGCAGTGCGGACTCCACTTCCTGCAGCCCGACAATACGGGCGTCCAACTCGTGCAGGACGCGGCGGACGCGGTCGGGATCGCGTCGCCGGTCGCGTCCGATGCAGCGGTGTACGTTGTAGGTGGCGACGGAGAACATAACAGAAGGCGGGAGAGCTATCGGGCGGCGGTCAGCCAGCGATGAATTGCCCAGGCGCCTGCGGCGATGAGCAGTGCAAGGGCGGTGATGGCCAACAGCGTGCCGGGCCCGGGTTCCAGCAGCAGTTCGTAGAGCCCGTTGGCGAACAGAGTCATGGCCAGGATGCCTGGCGTGAGGCCGATCAATGAGCCCACCAGGAAATCCCGGAAACTGATGTGGGAGACGCCGGCGACCATGTTGACCACAGTAAATGGTGCGACCGGCACGATACGCAGTGTGATGACCGTAAGTATCCCGCGGTGGCCCAGCCGACGGCTGAGGGCGTTCAGGCGCGTGCCGGCAAGACGCCGTACCGCGTCCCGCCCGAGCAGGCGTCCCACGCCGTAGGTTGCCACCGCCCCCAGCAGAGAACCCAGCAGCGAATAGACGAACCCCAGCAGCGGACCGTATACCAGCGCTGTGGTGACGATCAGCAAGGTGACCGGTACGGCCAACAGCGTGCCGACGACGTAGGCACCCAGCGCCAGCACACCGCCCACCGGCAGGTGAGCGACTTGGCGGCCAAGGGCCTCCAGACGCTGCGGTCGCAGCCATTCGCTCAATGGCGTCCAACGCCAGGCGGCCGCCAGGGCGATGAGAAACAGCAGCAGCCCGGCGACGGTCAACAATCGGTGACCGGCCAGGTGGCGCTCCTCGTGTCCGACCAGATGATCGACCAGCACCTGCCCGTCGACCGGTCGCTCCGGGTCCATCACCGCGGCATCGGGGATCTGGCGGTCGATTTCCGGGGCGACTTCTCCGTGCAGTGTCTCCAGTCTGCGCTCGCGGTGACTCAGGTTCTCCACTGTTGCGAGCAGACTGCCCGTGCGCTCCAGGGTCTCAGCCACAGTCTGCTCGGCGCAGCCCAGGTGTTCCGCCAACAGTCGGTTGCGGAACGCGGCGATTGCCCGTGTCACATCCGCGTCGCCCTTGGACTCGAAGGCCAAGTCGCACTCCGAGTCCAGCCCCATGGAACGGTTGCTGAGATTGGCGGATCCCACACGCGCGAGGCTGTCGTCCGCCACCATGACTTTGGCGTGCACGTTCAAGGGGGTGCCGTCCAGGTCGGGAACGACGGGGTAACAGACCCGCAGCCGGTCATGTTTGTCGGCAGCCCGCAATCGACGCAGCAGCCGAGCCCGCAGTACGTCCATGGTGTGGCGCTCAAGCCAACCGCTGGTGGCCCGGGGCAGTACAATGAGGATTTCGGGGCCGCTCGGTTGGCGCAGCACCTCGACCAGCGCATCGCCCACTGCGGCCGAGGTCAGGTACTGATTCTCCACGTAAAGCCAGTGCCGGGCATGGGCGATGGTGTCCAGATACAGACGTTCCACCTCGCGCACTTCCTTCTGTCCCTGGTGGGCGGGAAAGGTGCGGGCAATGCCCACTCGTACGTTGCGGAAGTGCGGCGACACGGACGGCGGCCACGGATCGGACTGCGTGTTGCCGGTCCGTTCGCCGGCCGTCGCAGTGGGCTTTGCCACCGCGCGGGCCCAACGATAGCGAGCCAATTCACCCAGCGCCTGTGCCGCCTCCCCATCCACCACTGCCTGTACGTCGTGGAAGGGACCATAGGGTTCGCCGCTTGGATCGACCCTGAGCGGGTCCCGTGCGCGGTGGGCCGAAGAGTCCCAGCGGCACTTCGTCAAATCGATGCCGCCCACGAACGCCACCGCGTCGTCGATGACCACCACTTTTTGGTGTTGGGACCCCGCCACCGGGTGGCGTCCGTCCATCTGAAAGTGCAGTCGGCGATGGATATGCCCGTTGCGGTTGTACAGCGGCGCCCACTCCCGCTCCAGGGCGTAGATCATGGCGAAGTCCCAGGTGAGCACGTAGATTTGAAGCTCCGGGCGCTGTCGCAGCACGTGCCGGAGGAAGGCACGTAGCGTCCGGGGTAGCCCGTCGTGCTCGCCGTTGCGTGCCAGTTTCGTCCGTGTGTCCACGTCCCAGCCCAGAATCCATACGCAATGCCGGGCTCGGGATACGGCCGCGCGAAAGGCGGAGAAGTAGGCGGCGCCGTCCACCAGCAGTGCCGCGCGGGCCGCAGTGGGCGCACGCCAGCAGTTCCGGCCTGGTTGGAGAATCGGTTCCATGACGGGATCGTCCTGCCGATCTGACCCTGTCCTGCCTGCCGTGTCCCCCCCGGGGCGGCAGGCTCAAGGCGCAAAGTGGCACGAGTGGCCGCCGCCGCTATCCCCAGCCCCTTAGGTCCAACGGTCCGGGATGCGGCGCGGTGTAGCTCCTCTACTCAAGCATAGGCCGGCGAGCGGGTGGGCGGAAGCGTCAATGGGCTGCCGCGGGCAGCACAGGACGGACGCCTGGGGTCAGTCCTCTTCGGCCGGCGCACGGGCCATCAGCACGTCGCACGGCGGGTGGGCGGCGACTTCGGCCGCCGTGGTGGTGCCCAGCGCCAAGCGTGCGCTGTGTGCGTGATCGGCGATCACCAACAGATCCGCGTCGACTTCGCGGGAAAAGCGGACGATCTCGTGCCATGCCGATTGGGTCGTAAAGCGCACCACCCGCCCGGCGTCCGGGCAGCCGACGCGCCCGACCGTCTTCATTAGTTGGTCTCGTGCCTCGCTTTCCCGGTAGTGGCGTGGATCCGCATCCTCCGGCGCGATCACGTCGTTGGATCGGTCTTCCGGAAAATTCTCCACCACGTGCAAGAGGGTCAGACGGGCACCGAAGCAGTTGGCGATTACTGTCGCGCGGACGCAGGCGCGTTGACTGGCTTCCGAGAAATCGGTTGCACAAACGATGTGCCGGTAGGGGGTCATAGTCGCCTCCCGATGGAGGGTGTCGGTTGCGGGCGCCCGTCCGCGCGCCGCGTCGGTATCGCCGCCATGGGGCCTGCACAGCAGGTTCTTGCTGCAGGAAGCATAGAAACAACGGAGCCCGCTTTCCAGCAAAGCGGATTCCCCCCCCGCTGCATTGTCCGCCGGGAGCGTGGGGGCAGAACGGTGCCGTAGGCGACCCTAGGGGGTTAACGTGAAGAACTGGCTAATGTGGTTGACGAGATAGTCGTCGGCCGTCGAGTGGTATTTGCCGAACATCAGTCCCAGGCCTCGCCGGTCCTGTCGGGCGACGATGGCCGGCACGTCTATGGCCGCGGTGGCCGGCTCGAACTGGAGCTGGATATTCTGATAAAGGGAAAGCTCGATAGCGGAGTCGTACGGTAGGTGGATGTAGGTGCCGCCAAAGCTCAGATCCACGGTGATGCCATCAATGGCGACCCGAGGGGTAACGACCTGCACAGGTAGGCGAATCGGTAAGCGCATGTCCATTCGATTGTCCATTTCTTCTTCTCCGGTGGGCAAACACTCTAGTCCCGCTTCGTTCGTCTGCAGTCAGCGCCCCGTGCCCATTGCGCCAGTATCCGTCCTGCCCCTGGGATGCCTTGGTGCGGCATCAACAGATCCGTTGGGTCGGCTGTAGACAGCCATATCGCGTCTCGTTGAGACGGGGCGACAAGGGCCGCAATAGGGCACCGATGGTAGGGAACGATCCGACGGGTCTTTGTGGGGTCAGCACTGGCCGTCAGCTGCAGACGGGCAGTGAAGAACCACCGTATGACGCGGAAGGCATATCGAGCTGCGATCCACGACACAACAGCGATCGTTCGGTTCGCAGTACCCCCCTCAGTGGAAGCGCGTTTCTGAGGGAATTTGACGTGTTGGTATCCTGACTCTCGATTTCCCGGCCCGCGATGGGCTTTCCCGTGGGTGTGGATTCGGTCGCCGTTGCGCCAAGCGTCCGACCGGACATCTGTTCGGATGCGATGGCAACGGGTCCCGCTGCCTGGGTTTGCCGGGTCCATCTGAGCACGGGGCAGACACGGCGACATCGGTGGGCGCTAAGCGTCCACCTCGATCCAACACGCGAATATCGGGTGTCCATCCACAATCATCGGAGGTCCGGCTCGGTGGGCGTGAAAGCCGGCTCGCCTGAGCAGCCGTTCGACCCCTATGGGAGAGACCGTGATGAGTCGTTGGGCGCCATGGTCGGCGGCGCAGCGTATCGACTCCCGCAACAGTTCCACCGCCGTCGGTGAGGAAAACTGACTGCCCTCCGTAGTCCCGCGACCATTGAAGTCCACGGCAGCGAAGCGGGACAGTTCCCATATGTCGGGCGTGCACGGCGGGCTTAGCCCGTTCATCAGTTGTGGAAATACCTCGCCCAGCAGATACGGCCGGTTTGTGGGCATGAGGCGCGCGCAGCCGTTGATACGGCCTTCCTCGTCCTGTGCCACCACGTAGAGCGTGTCGGGACGATCGAACTGATCGAGTTCCATGCCGTTGCGGGTTTGCAGTTCCCAGCCAAGGGCATCGATAAATACCTTGTGCCGATAGTAAGAAATCCCTTCCGCCAGCCCTATCGGAAGCTTGGTTATAGTCCCCGAGGTGATGTTCATTATCCCTTCCTCCTCCGAAAAAAGGGATGGGCATCCGAGTTGAAATTTCAGCGAATCGGAGCCTTTCGCGTAACTGTCAGAACTGACAGTGGTGGCGCAGGTCGCCGGCGGAGCGAGGCGGGAAGGCGGTGTGGTGGCGTTTTTCTAACAGCACGCTAACATTGCCGGGGCAACGTCTGTTGACAGGTGACCGCAGAGTCTGAAAGGTATCGGGGCAGGGGACAATGCACCAAAGCCGTTGACACCACCCCGACTGTCTTGGCAGTTATGCGACTCCGGCTACATTCACGGGTGATGACATGCCGGTACAATTTCTGTGGGGCGAGCAGTGTGTGGGGACCGGCCTGTCAGTGGGCATGCGGGGCAGGTGTCGTTCTTTGCCCGCATCGGCTATCCACGGTAGCGGTCGGTGATATGAAGCTTCACAGTTTCCTGCCAGTTCATCGTTTCAATGAGGATTGCCAGTTGCACAGTCGTCCGTCGGTAGCCTACGTCGCTACCGGCGGCGTCCTGCAACATGACATTGCTGCGCGGCTCACCGGTGTTCTGCAGGTATGCGCCGTTGGGCGTGCAATGGAGTTGCCAGTCCCAACCCAGTGTGACGGCCGGCTGGTGGATACTGACCCATTCGGTATAACCGGCTATGACCGTGGGCATGGCGCCGCTGCAACCCGTTGCCGGGCCGTCGTCGTCCAGGCCGGAAATCAGATGGACGAGCGGGACTGCCTGCAACTCACTGAACGACAATCGGATGTAACCGTCGTTGGAGACGGCAAGTGCAACGCGTGGCGCCGGGCCGGAAGGGTGGGGCGATGTGGTGCGCTGGTTCATAGAAGGTGACCGAATTCCCGTAGTGACGATACAGCCGAGGTGGATGGTAGCCTAGTGTGGACGGCTGGTGGCAATGCCAAGTCTGACAGGTAGTGCGGGGTACCTGTTTTGTTGCCCGGGCGCCGCCGACGAAAACAACACGTGGTGCGGGGGCCGGAACTCTGTTTCCTCGTCGGACCAGTGAGGCCGTGTCGGCAGTTTGAATTGGATGCAGACCATCATGAGTTTGGGGGCACATGTATGGAAAGTTGGCAGGAGACGGAAATTCAGTCACTTCTGACCGCCGAAAGCGAGACCGCGCTGTTTCGCGTGCTTGCGGGCGCCGCACGGGTCCTGGGCTTCGAGTATTGTGCCTATGGTATGCGTATGCCGCTCCCGGTTTCCCGGCCGAAGGTATTCATGCTCAACAACTATTCCGACCAGTGGCAGCAGCGGTACCAGCAGGAGGGCTACCTGGATATCGATCCCACCGTCGCCCACGGCACGCGGTCCGTCATGCCGCTGGTCTGGTCGGAGGGAGTGTTCGCGGAGAACAGGCGGTTCTGGGAAGATGCCCGGGCTCACGGACTTCGCATCGGCTGGTCGCAGTCCTGTTACGACGCCAGAGGCATAGGGGGACTGTTGACGCTAGCCCGGTCCGACGAGTCGATGTCGGCTGGCGAAGTGCGGGACCTGCTGCCCAAGGTGTCCTGGTTGACGCAGGCGGCCCACGAGGGCTTGTCGCGCCTGCTGCTCCCCAGGCACATGCCCGAGGCCTGCGCCGTGCTTTCTGCGCGCGAGATCGAAGTGCTGCGCTGGACGGCCGACGGTAAGACTTCCAGCGAAGTGGGTATGATCATGAACATTGCCGAACGCACGGTGAATTTCCATGTCAACAGTGCGCTGGAAAAGCTCGGCGCGGTGAACAAGACCTCGGCCACCATCAAGGCGGCGATGCTGGGACTGCTATGAAGGCGGCCCCGCTGGTCGGCCTTTGATGTTCGGTCTCGGGCGGCTCCGGTGGCGCGCGGTAATGGCAATCAGCGCAGGTAAGACTCCAGGTATGGCCGGTCGTGGATATGTATGGTCTTGCCCTGTACGCTGATGACGCCCTTCTTGCTCAGGTTGTGCAATATGCGCGACAGCGTCTCGGGCTGGATGGAGAGGCGGGAGGCGATGATGTTCTTGGGCGCGCCCAGTTCCACGGATGGCGCCTCTTCCTTCCCATCCGGCAGTTGGCCCAGGATGAAGTGGATCAGGCGGAATGTGGCGTTCTGCAGGGTGATTGCGTTGATCTCGTTCAGGATCGTCCGCAGACGCATACTCATGGCGCCCATCAGCCGGAAGCACGTGTCCACGGACTCGCGCAGCAGTTCCTGATAGCTCTTGCTGTCGAACGCGAGCATTTCCGCGGCTTCCAACGCGTCTGCACTGACCGGGTAAACCCGGCGCTCCATGAACATGATGGCCTCGGCGAAGCTCTCGCCGGGTTGAACGATTTCAATCACCTTCTCCGCGCCATCGGCTGACAGCCGGTACAGCTTGATCTGCCCCTCGCGAACCAGAAAGAAGCGTTTAGCCTCCTGACCGTGGTCGAACAAGCGCTGTCCCTCGGACAGCCTGACGACTGTCATTCCCCCCTTTACGCGTCCGAGTTGTTCATCGCTCAGATCCGCGAAAAGGTAAGAGCGCCGCAATTCGGCGTCGATGGTGTCATCCTTCATAACGCCCCTTCCGGATACAGCAGCAGTGCATTCGCACCACAGCATACACCGGGCGGAGGGCTTGACCTAGGTTAAGGCGCTGCCCGGGTCGGCTCGGCACACTGGGCGTCCGAGAGTCGACGGAGGTGGAAAGTGAGCACTATTGCAAGTTATCTGAGCGGCGACCACGAGTCCTGCGACCAGCTGTTTGCCGACGCGGAACAAGCCGCCGCCGGCGGCCGCTGGGACGAATCCGGGCGGCTGTTCGAACAGTTGCGTACGGCGGTGGAACGCCATTTCGAGGCGGAGGAGCAGATTCTGTTTCCGGCCATCGAAGCCCGCATGCGCGATACCATGGGGCCGACGCGGGTAATGCGCCGTGAGCACGAGCAGATCCGCGAGGGGTTGGACGAACTGGCCGGGGCGCTGGAGCAGAAGGACCCGTCCCGGTACCTGGGCGCGGCGGACGCGCTGCTGATCATGATTCAGCAGCACAACGTCAAGGAAGAACAGATTCTCTATCCCATGGGTGACCGGCTGCTGGGCGCGGGGGCCGCAGCTGTTCTTGAGCAGGTGTGCGAAATCCTGTTCGGAAAACGGCAGGTGTCGCGTGACGACGTGTCCTGACAACGGAGGACCGGAGACGATGGACACGAACATGGAAAGGGGCGAACAACTGCTGGACGTCACGGACCTGGAGCCGCCGGAACCTTTGGAGCGCGCACTGGAGGCGCTGGACCACCTGTTGCCCGGGCAATATCTGCGCTTGTTGCTGCGCCGGGAGCCGTTCCCTCTGTATGCCCTGTTGGATGACGACGGCTTCCTGCACCTGGGCAGACGTGGCGAAGGTTCGCCCTACGAAGTGTTCGTCTGGCGGCGCGGCGACGCCGTCGCCGAAACCGCTGTGGGCGAGGTGGCCGGCGAATGACCAGAGACGCTGGATGGGGTTCGTCCCCACGAACTGCCGGTGGTTCGGCGGCTTGAATCGTCGACAGGGTATGTCGGGGTGAACTACGGGGCACTGTCCCTGGAACAGGCTCCGGCACTCGATGTGCCGGTCCGTTTCTTTTTGACGGCACCGGCGTTCGGCATGCTGGCCGCAGGAGCCTTGCTTGTCGGTGGCCCCGCGGTGCTGAGCAGCCGCTGGACACCCCAACTGCTGGGTGTTACCCACCTGCTCACCCTCGGGTTCCTGACGGTGACCATGTTCGGCGCGTTGCTGCAACTGTTGCCGGTGCTGGCCGGCGTCAACATTTTGCGCACCCGCTTGATCAGTACAGTGCTGCATGGACTGCTGGTGCCCGGCATCCTGGCGTTGGGGTTGGGACTGTGGTCCGGATGGAGCGCCGGCCTTGAGCTGGCGGTCGTCATGCTGGCAGCGGCGTGCCTGTTGTTCGCCGCGGTGGTGTTGCGGGCGTTGCTCGGCGCCGCCGGTCGCGGCCAACCTTCGGTGGTCGCCATGACGGGGGCTGTGCTGGGGTTTTCGGCGACGGCCGGCCTCGGTCTGGTGCTGGCGGCGGGCCATGCCGGCGCCCGGTTCGGCATTCTGCGCAACCTCACCGATCTGCATGCCCGGCTCGGGCTGGTCGGGTGGGTGGGGGTGCTGGTCGTCGGCGTGGCCTATCAGGTGGTTCCCATGTTTCAGCTCACGCCGGCCTATCCGCGCCGGCTGTCGACATGGCTTGTTCCCCTGTTGCTGGTGGCGGTGTCGGCGAGCGCGGTGGGGCTGCTGAGCGCACCGGCCGACCTGGTGACGGCCACCGGCCTGGCTGTGTTCGCCGCGTTCACACTGGTCTTGCAGAGCCGTCGACGCCGGCGACGGGCCGATGTGACCCTGGCGTACTGGCGGCTCGCCGTGATGTGCCTGCTGGTGGCTGACGGCATCTGGGCAGTGGCGACCCTGTTGCCGCACGGGTGGCCGGCCCAGATTGCGCCGCTGGCGATGGGCGTGCTGTATATCGTCGGTTTCGGAACCTCGGTGATCAGCGGCATGCTCTACAAGATCGTGCCTTTTCTGGTGTGGCTGCACCTGCAGCGCCGTCTTCCGCGACTTCATCAGGCAAAAAGGAATCTGCCCACCATGGCGGAGATCATCCCTGCGACCCGAATGGGCATGCAGTTCCGCGTTCATTGCGCCGGCGTGCTCGCTCTGGTGGGTGCGGCATTCCACCCCCAATGGGCGACCTATGCCGCAGGCGGGCTGCTGATGGCGGCGTGGGCCGGGCTGTGGTTGAACCTGTGGAACGCCGTACGCTGCTACCGCCAGGCGATTGCCGACAACACAGCGCTGCCGGACGGGGCTTGACCTGAATCAAGGTGCAGGACCCCGCTGTCGGTATGCTTTGACTCGGTAGCCCCGCACTGGCCGGTGGCGCCGGCCGCTATATCCAACCAGAACCGATACTTCCGTGAAGAAAATTAACGACCTGCCAGCCAAAGTCACGCACTTAAACATGTACAAAACATATTTGTTAAATGGAGCGGCCGCTCCGTGGGGGCGGTTGTGACAGCAACGCAGCGAGGTGAATCCATGGCAACGAACGATCCGGCAACGTCACTGCCCGCCAGCGGCGGGCCGCCCAGGGACCGCACCCTCACCAACCTCAAGTGGGCTTTGCTGGTTACGGTGGTAGTCACCGTCGCCATCCTCATATACGGCACGTTTGCCACCTACCAGATGGCACCCAAACGGCCGGATAGGTTCGTAACCCGGTCCGGTCAGGTCGTCATGACCGGCAGCGACATCGTGCAGGGGCAAGCGGCGTTCCAGGAAGCCGACCTGATGGATTACGGAACTCTTTACGGCACGGGTTCCTACTACGGGGAGGACTACACGGCGAGCTTCCTCACCGCGCTTGGCCACGAGGTCGAGGACGTGCTGGCCAAGGAGGGTCACGGCCGTCCTTATGCAGGGCTTACCACCGCGCAGCAGTACGCCGTCCGCCAACGCATGCAGGAACAACTCCATGGCATCGCCCTGCAGGACTCGGTGGTGGTGCTGCCCGATGCCGTCGCCAAGGCGGTGCAGCAGGTCAAGGCCCGAACGGTCCAGGAACTTCTGCACGACAACTTCGCGGCCGGTTGGAGCAAAGCCGACAGTCTCAATCCGGAAAAGGCGGGCAAGCTTTCCGATTTCCTGGTCTACAGTGCGTTCACCACCATTGCCCGTCGGCCTGGCACGGATTACTCCTACACCAACAACTGGCCCTACCAGCCGACCATGGGAAACACACCCACCATCGGCACTTTTCTGTGGACCTGGGTGTCGGTGGCCTGGGTGCTGTTCGGCATCGGCGCCGTGGTCTACGTGTTCTACCGTTACATACACGGACCGGACAACGAGCCGAGAGAGGTGTTGCTGAAGGGTTTTCCCGCGCTTACCGAGAGTCAGAAGAAGACCGGCAAGTACTTCCTGACCGTGGCGGCGCTGTTCCTGTTGCAGATCGCCGCAGGCAGCCTCATGGCCCACGATTACTCCGAGCGCATGAATTTCTACGGTATCAATCTCAACACCCTGCTGCCGTATCCCTTCCTGCGCAGCCTGCACACCCAGCTGCCCATTCTGTGGATCGGGATGGCGTGGATCGGTGCCGGCCTGTTCCTCGGCCCGTTGATCGGCGGCCGTGAACCGAAGCGTCAGGGGATGTTGGTGGACGTGCTGTACGTGGCCACGGTGGTCATCGCGGTGGGCGGGCTGTTCGGTGATTACGCCGGCATCAAAGGCTGGTTCCATGGACCGTCATGGTTCTGGGTGGGTAACCAGGGGCTGGCCTATCTCGAGCTGGGGAGGGCCTATCAGGTCGGACTGTTCGGCGGCCTGCTGATATGGAGTGTGCTGGTGGGCCGCGCCATGTGGCCGGCTTTGCGTGCCCGCCGGGGGTGGTTCGATGTGGAACATCTGCTGTTCTACAGCACCATCAATATTGCGCTGCTGTATGCCTTCGGAATGATTCCCATCAACTGGATCAACAGCTCCTTCACGATTGCCGATTTCTGGCGCTGGTGGGTGGTACACCTGTGGGTCGAGCAAGCCTTCGAGCTGTTCGTGGTGGCCGTTACGGGCTACATGCTGATGGCCCTGGGATTGGTGTCCCGTCGGACCGCGCTGCTGGCCATTCTGTTCGAAATGGTGCTGATCTTCCTGGGCGGAGACGATGGGGTGGGTCACCACATGTACTGGGTGGGCGAGCCGGGGATGTGGCTGTCCGTGGGCAGCATGTTCTCCTACATCGAGGTGTTCCCCCTGGTGCTGCTGGTGGTGGACTCGCTCATCGAGCAACGGCGTCTCGTCAACACCCAGACTCAGTTCCCGCATCGGCTCGCCTACCTCTATATCCTGGGTTCGGCATTCTGGAACTTCGTGGGTGCCGGCGTGCTGGGCGGAGGTCTCATCAACTCGCCGCTGGTGAACTATTACGAGCACGGCACCTTCCTGACTCTGGGCCACGCCCATACCGCCTTGTTTGGGGCCTTCGGGCTGATCGCCATCGGATTGGTGTACTTCGTGCTGCGCTACATCGTTGGCGAGCGTCACTGGAGCGATACCCTGGGGGTCTGGGCGTTCTGGTTGTTCAACGCCGGCATGGGACTCTGGCTGGTACTGAATTTCTGGCCCGTTGGCTTCGAGCAGCTCGCGGCCGTCTATCAGCACGGTTATGCCTATGCCCGCAGCCTGCAGTTCTACAACGGCACGGTCATCTGGCAGTGGTTGCGCATGCCCGGCGACATCGTGTTCGCGCTGGGTGGGCTGCTGCTGACCGCGGACTTTGTGGTGAAGGTGGGCGTGCTCTGGAGCGCCCGCAGGCAACCGCAGGCGGCAACCGGGACGGCACCGGCCGCCGTGGGGTCGGTGGTCCGCTGACGGCGTTCAAGAACCGCGACGGGGTCCGGCGGACCCCGTCGACTTCCGGATTACTTCAGGCAGGAGACAACGATGACACGACAAGGCCATATTCTGTTCGGGCTGTTCGTTACGGGAGTGACGGCTTTCGCCATTTGGGCGTCGGTCGCTATTCCGGTGCACACACAGCGCCAGGCGCGCGGTCAACTTACGGGGCTGGTGGCGCAGGTGAAGAGGTCGGTAGGCAGCGACGGCTGTCCCGTGAACGTCGGGGGACGGCTGGAGTCGCGGTACCTCGCCCGCGTCGCCGTGCACCCGCGGCAGTGCGCAGTGACCTTGCAGTTGAGCGAAGGGGCGCCGGTTGCGCACTCGGTGCGCGGTGCCACCATCACGCTGACGCGTGACAAACACGCTGACTTGGCGAATCCGGCACCCGGCGCCAGAACCTGGCGTTGCATAGCCGAGGGCGGCCATGGAGCCGGTCAGGCGGATTTCCCCGTCGACTGCCGCTACCGGACGCAGATGCCCCTGCTCTGAAACGGGCGGGCCGGCGGATATCGGGCGCCAGCTGTCTAGCAGTGCCTCGCGGAGGCTCTGAAGTGGTTGCGCTCCGGTTCGGCACCCGTACCGAAAGGCTCGAGTACCCTTAGATCCCTGGTGGCTTGAACGTTCTGGACATTGAACGGCACACGGATTCAAGTACCGTCCACGAAGACGCGCGGGCGCATGAGCGCCCGCGCAGTTCAGGCACTGCCGACCCGGCAACGGGGCGGGTCCCTCCGGCCCTTCCAGAAAACCTCAGTCGAACACCTCCCGACCGGGCTGAGCGCCGGCGGGTGCCTGATGGGCGGGCGGCGCCGATACCTCGTCCGGCATGCTGAGGCCCGACGAGCCTCCGTATTCGTATACCTGCTCACCATGCACGGCGATGTCCAGTCCGGCTACTTCGTCTTCCTCGCTCACGCGCAGACCGACAAACACATCGACCAGCTTCAGAATGATGAACGACGCAATCGCATCGTAGACCACAGTCACCATCACGCCGAAGCCCTGTATCATGAACTGGTGCAGTACGCTTCCGCCGGCCGCATCGGACAGGCCCGCGCCGCCAAAGTATTTCGCTGCGAAGATGCCGGTCATCAAGGCGCCCAGGGCACCACCGACTGCGTGTACCCCAAAGGCGTCCAGGGAATCGTCATAGCCGAACATGCCCTTCATGTAGGTGGCGGCCCAGAAGCAGACCACGCCGGCGCCGATGCCGATGGCGAATGCGCCCACCGGTCCGACGAAACCGGACGCAGGGGTGATGGCCACCAGTCCCGCGATCGCCCCGGACGACATGCCCAGCAGAGTCGGCTTGCCCCGCGCCCCCCATTCGGCAAACATCCAGGCGAGGGCTGCAACGCCTGTCGCCAACTGTGTAACGGCCATGGCCATGCCGGCCGTCGCGTTGGCGGCCACCGCGGAGCCCGCGTTGAACCCGAACCACCCGACCCACAGCAACGCGGCGCCGATCATGGTGAGGGCCAGATTCACCGGCGGCATGGGTTCCTTTCCCAGACCCTTGCGCTTGCCAAGCACCAGGGCGGCCACCAGTCCCGCGACTCCGGCATTGATGTGTACGACCGTGCCGCCGGCAAAATCCAGCACGCCGTCTCCTCCCAGCCAACCGCCGGGGCCCCACACCATGTGGGCGATGGGCGAGTACACCAGCACGGACCACAAACCTAGGAACCACAGCATGGCGGAGAACTTCATGCGCTCGACGATGGAGCCGATTACCAGCGCCGGCGTGATGATGGCGAACGTCATCTGGAACGTCATAAACACGGACTCCGGGATGGAGCCGCTCATTGCCTGATAGCCCATGCCGTCGAGGAAGAAGCGACTGAATCCGCCGACGAACTTGGTGCCGGAGGTGAACGCCAGGGAATATCCGATGATTCCCCACAGCGCGGTGACCAGGCAGGTGACGGCGAAGGTCTGCGCGGCGACGGAAAGCAGGTTTTTCTTGCGTACCATGCCACCGTAGAACAGCGCCACGCCGGGAATGGTCATCATCAGTACCAGCGCGGTGGACGCCAGCATCCAGGAGGTGTCGCCGGCGCTTAACTTCACGGCGTCGGCGGCCACGGCAAGGGACGGCGCGAGTGCCAGACCCGAAACTCCCAGTAGGGCGCCAGCTGCTCTGATCGGTCGTTTGACATTCATCGAGTTCTCCTCACTGTGTTCGGATTGCGCCTAAAGGGCATCCGCACCGACTTCGCCGGTGCGCACACGCATGGCGTGTTCCAGGTTATTTACGAATATCTTTCCGTCCCCGATCTTGCCGGTCTGGGCTGCACCGCGAATGGCGTCGATGACCCCCTCCAGCAGGCGGTCGTCGACCGCCACTTCCACCTTCACCTTAGGCAGAAACTCGACCAGGTATTCCGCTCCGCGGTATAGCTCGGTATGTCCCTTCTGGCGCCCGAACCCCTTGACCTCCGTTACGGTGATTCCCTGGACCTGTATGCTGGACAGGGCATCACGCACGTCGTCCAGCTTGAACGGCTTGATGACTGCGGTCACAACCTTCATCATCGCTACTCCTCTGTTTGGTCCGTCAGGGACCCGTGATATGGAGCCGATCTGCAAGCCGGCGTCGTCGGTCAGCGTCGATGGAACACGCAGCGCGCCGGCAGGGCGCTTTTGCAAGGCGCAAAACAGGGTGGGGTGTCGCAGACCGCGCCGCTCCACGGCGGACGTCGACGTCGCAGCCGGGGCGTCTGTGTAACCTGCCCAGCAGGCCGGCCGGATGCGCAGTCACAGCGCGCCGGCCGGTGGCGAATGGGTCGCCAATGGGAAGCAGTTCCGCCATGCCACCCTCCTTGGGTCGCTGATCGGACGACTTCGTGGGTCGTGTGCGACGGTGGCACTGCATTGCCTGTGCCAGGTGCCGGATTCCTTAGGAATCCGTACGTTGGATGACCGCCTGATGCCGGTGCGCAGGTTATCGCACCGCCGTGGGGACGCGCCGTGGTGCGGACGCACTGCGACGGGGCGCAAATGGCGGGTGCACACCGGCGCCGCACGCGGTGTGCGCCCGCGTCTCATGGTCCCTCTTTCGTGGTGGCCGCAGCACCGCCCGGACAACTGCCGACAACGGCAATGCCCCGCCAAAACTCAAACGGCCTGTCGCTGTCAAAGGAATCCTGGGGACGTCCAGGAGCACAGGTGTGAACGCTTGCGGTACGCACGTTGGCGTGACCTGGTCACGGTGGATCGCTCACCCCCCTGTACCTGCTCCTGGACCGTCTACAATCTCAATCTGTCCGACCCCGACGTTCGGGGCGCCGCTCCACACGACCCGACCGGGCGGTGGTAGGCAGTTGTGCCGAACGTCAAGCCGTGTCGGCGGGGTCGATGCCTGTGCGCGGCGCCGGGAGGCGGGCGGTCTTCAGCAGTCTGTTCGCGGGCGGATTTGACTCTCACCAAAGGTGTTTGCGACCGAGCCATGTACATTGTAATGGTGGCAACGGAATGCGCCCCGGTAGCCCAGGCAGGTGGTCTGGGCGACGTGGTATTCGGACTCAGCAGGGAAGTGGAGATTCGCGGCCATGCCGTGGAAATCATCCTGCCCAAGTACGACTGCATGCACTACGATCAGATCTGGGGCCTGCAGGTCGCCGTACCCGATCTCTGGGTTCCGTGGTACAGCGGCGCGGTCCACTGCTCGGTGTGGTTCGGGTTCGTGCACGGCCGCAAGTGCTTCTTTATAGAGCCGCACTCGGGCGATGCCTTTTTCAACCGCGCGTCCTACTACGGCTTTCCCGACGAGTACCTGCGCTGGGGGTTTTTCAGCAAGGCGGCACTGGAGTTTCTTCTGCAGACCCATAAGCGACCCGACGTAATTCATTGCCATGACTGGCACACGGCGCTGGTGCCGGTGCTGCTCTACGAGATCTACCAGTATTACGGTATGGGACGACAGCGGGTGTGCTATACGGTACACAACTTCCGTCACCAGGGAATCGTCGGGGAAGATCTGCTGTGGGCGACCGGCCTGGGACGCCCGGAGTATTACTTCCACCCCCACCGCATGCGTGACGACTTCGATCCCAGCGCCATGAACCTGACCAAAGGCGCGCTGCTGTATTCGAACTTCATTACCACCGTGTCCCCGAACCATGCCTGGGAGGTGCACTACACCGACCAGGGATTCGGCCTCGGCCATTCGTTGAGCGTCCATCAGAACAAGTTCGGCGGCATCCTGAACGGTGTCGACTATGACGTGTGGAATCCGGAAATCGATCCGCTCATTCCCTACCGGTACGGCGTCGACAGCTTGGACGCTAAGTACGCGGACAAGGAAGCGTTACGCGACCGGTTCCTGTTGCGCAAGGACTACAAGCCGATCATTGCCTACGTCGGCCGCCTTGATGCGCAGAAGGGCGTGGACCTGATCCAGCACGCGCTGTTCTATGCACTGGGAAACGGTGCCCAGTTCGTGCTGCTCGGCCCGAGTTCCGAATGGGGTATTCACGAGCGGTTCCGGCAACTGAAGCACCAGCTGAACGACAACCCGGACTGTCATCTGGAAATCGGTTTCAGTGGAGAGCTGGCCCACCTGATCTATGCCGGCGCCGACATGCTGGTTGTGCCGAGCAACTTCGAGCCCTGTGGACTGACGCCCGTCATAGCCCAGAAGTACGGCACCGTGCCCGTGGTCAGAGCCGTCGGCGGGCTGCTGGACACCGTGTTCGACCGCGACTACAGCGGCCGGCCGGCGGAGGCCCGCAACGGCTACGTATTTCACCAGCCCGACGGGGCCGGCATCGAATCCGCGCTGCGGCGGGCGTTGGGGCTCTGGTACCAGTACCCGGCGGAATTCCGTCAGCTCATGGTCAACGGGATGCGCCACGACTATTCGTGGAACCGGCCAGGGGGCGACTATCTGAATGTCTACGACTACGTCCGCTGCAAGTGACGCGGCGCGAACTGCAGGAGCAACCGGCTTATGACCGAACTGAAGGAATACGTCGATGGACTTCCCAATATCTGCGGGTCGGAGCCTGTCATCGAGCGGGCGCTGAGCGAGAGCGCCGGCAAACCCCGTTACCGAAGCCGAAGTTCCGTGGACCTGGGACGCATCAAGGCAGGGGCCGCCGTGGCACTGCATATGCACCAGCCGCTGATTCCCGCCGGCGGGGACAATCTGCAGACTGCCGCGATCATCAGCAACCTCCAGTACATGATGGAGCACCAGGATATCGGGGACAATCACAACGCGCCGGTGTTCGTGGAGTGCTATCGGCGCATGGGCGAGTATATTCCGCAGCTTATCCACGACGGCAAGGAGCCCAGGGTCATGCTGGAGTATTCCGGCACCCTGCTGCACGGGCTGCGCAGGATGGGGCGTGACGATGTCTTCGAGGACCTGAAGAGGATCACGTGCGATCCGCGCTACAACTACGCCGTGGAATGGCTGGGCGCGCCGTGGGGGCACGCTGTGGCGCCTTCTACCCCGGTGCAGGACTACCGGTTGCACGTCCGGGCCTGGCAGCACCACTTCGCGGCCATTTTCGGCGTCGAGGCACTGTCCAGGGTCAGGGGATTTTCACCGTCGGAAATGGCGCTTCCGAATCATCCGGACGTGGCCTACGAATTCCTGAAGACCCTCAAGGAATGCGGGTTCACGTGGCTGCTGGTTCAGGAACACACCGTGGAGCAGCCCGATACCGGGACCGGTCCGGAACGCAAGCATGTGCCGCACCGCCTGGTGTGTCGCAATTCCCGCGGCGAGACCGAAACCATGGTCGCAATCGTCAAGACTCAGGGCAGTGACACCAAACTGGTGGCGCAGATGCAGCCCTACTACGAAGCCAAGGGGCTTTCTCCGGGCTCCCTCGGCGGGCACTCCATTCCGCCCCTGGTGACCCAGATCGCCGACGGCGAAAACGGGGGGGTGATGATGAACGAGTTCCCGCCCAAGTACATGGAGGTGGTACGGGAGAGCTCAGGCACCGCTACCCCGTTGATGAACTGCACCGAATACCTGGAGCAGCTGTTCGCGGCCGGGGTCGGCGAGGAAGATCTGCCGGTGCTGCAGCCGTTGTACCAGAAACGCATCTGGGACCGTTTGGAGCCCGGTGCCGGGCCGGACCGCCTGGCCGAGGTGATCAAGGAACTGGAAAGGGAAGACGATCGCTTCCACATGGAAGGCGGCAGTTGGACCAACAACATTTCGTGGGTACAGGGCTATGAGAGCCTGCTGGGTCCCATGGAGAAGGTCAGTGCGCTGTTCTATGAAAAGGTGATCGAGCCGGGCGTATCGTCCAATGAGCCACGCTATCGCAACGCGTTGTTTCATCTGATGGCCTCCCAGACCAGCTGTTACCGGTACTGGGGAGAGGGTCTATGGACGGACTACGGGCGTGAGATCTGTCGTCGGGCGGAGCAGATCCTGGTCCACGATTTCTAGCACGGAGTTCCGCTGATATGCGGCAGACTCGGCTCATTGGGCTTCGTCCCCCCCGGTGGGGCCCGGCTCCCGCGCGTGAGGGCCGGTTTGCCGGCCCCGGGGTCAGTGAAGCATCTCCCGGGCCCGGGCCAGGTGCGCGTCGGCCCGGTCCAGGTCCTGGTGGGCGCGATTCACCCACGCTTCGCCCCAATACAGGTAGCAGCTGGTCTGGGCGCGCAGCAGATGCCACAGGCCGCCTTCCAGTTCCTGTTGAAGGAGCGGGAACTGATCCGCATTTCTTGATGCGTGCCGGCGGGTGTCGTGGACCGATCGGCTTACGGTCCAGATGCGGTCGAGGGCGTCCTGTTGAGCCCGGGAGCCTGTCCACTGCATGAAATCGGCTCCGTGGTGCCAGCCGGTGTTCCATGCACCGGTGCGTACGGTCACGTAGCCGTGGGCGCCGTGGAGATCGATGTAGTCATCGATGAACGTGGGACGGATAGGGCTTGCATTGCTGCGGGCGCGCTCCAGCAGTTCGCCGTAGAACGCTCCCCAGAAATTGGCGGCGCGGTCCACGTTGCGGAACCAGCCGCCGTTGTCGCCGTCGGTGCAGGTCGTGACCAGCGGTGGGAAGTCGCACCAGCGTGTACGGGCCCGGACCTCCCGTTCGAACCACTCGCATTCCATCCCAGATTCCTGGGCATCGGACAGCTCCCGGTCGCGGACCACGACCACGATCTCCTTGCCGCCGTATTGCGCAAGATGCGGCCGATAACGGAGGTCGTGCCATTGCATTGGGGTAACCGGGTCCACGTAGTCGCTGTCCACCACCACATACCGGTAGCCGGCATCGGCGAGCAGCGGAATCAGTTCCATGGAAAAGCCCATCTCCGGCGGCCAGAATCCGGCGAACGCCGGTCGCCAGAAAAGGTGGCGTCCGATTCCCAACCAGCGCCATACCTGTTGCTCGCGGTCCTCCGACGGAATCAGCGGCAGCACGGAATGGTAATACGCTGTTCCCAGGACCTGAAAGATCCCCGAATTCTGCAGGTGCCACAATAGCGACCCGCAGTCCACTATGCCGTAGGCGCTCTGCTGAAAATCGGGGTTCGACAGTGTTTCCAGCAAGGTTCCTGACAGGGACAGATGAACCCTGGCAATGTCTTCATGGTTCCACAGGGCGCGGGGCATGCGATCCATGGCGTAGAGAATCTCCTTGGCCTCCCAGGGGCGCTCGAGCAGCAGACCCTCAAGGTTGCCGGGAGGCTGATGCAGATTCAGAACCAACGCATGAGCGATGGAGTCCATTCGCTGACCTCTCAGGTGGGTTGTCGGAGTTTCGGTACTCGACAGGGTGTCTCACGGCGCTGTCGCCGATACTGAGTGTAGGTCAACCTTGGAGCACGGCCAGATCGAGATCCATGGCAGCGGCACAGGCGTGTCCGGCCGCCGATGCCCGGCGGACGCTCGCCCAAGGAGGGCGTGGGGACGTGTTGCAGCTCGGCGAGTCGGGGGCGTGACAGCGACCCGGCGGCGTTCAAAGCCGGAAATGCAGGATTTCGCAGTTGTCGATCTTCAGGGCCATCGCCTCGCGGTCTGCCAGCCCGCGGAAATGTCCGATCAAGACCCGCAGCGGTTCTTCGTGGGAGACCATCAGGATGATCGGTTCAGTGACCGTGTCCAGCCATTGCAGCACCTTCAATACCCGTGCCTTATGCTCGCAGATCGATTCACCGCCGGGAGCTTTGCGATGGAGCGGCGATCCGGCCAGCGCCCGGTGGAACTCTTCCACCGGGCGTCCGTTGAAGCCTGTGCGGATGTCGTTGAGCTCAGGGCGGACAGTCATCGGCACCCCGTGGTGAGCGTTGACGATGGCGGCGGTCTGCACGGTTCGTGGCAGTTCCGATACCAGGATGCGGCCGATAGGCGTGGATTTGAGGCGCAGGGCGGCTTCCTGGGCCTGTCGGCGGCCGCGCTCGGTCAGGTGCACCGGGTCCGCCGGGTCGTCGTTGCACAGTCCCAGCACATTGTAGTTGGTCTCGCCGTGACGCATCAGGTACAGCTCCATAGGCGCGCTCCCTATCGAACACCGTTGGCCAGTGTACGCGTCCCGACGGCGGCGGAAAACGCCGTGCGTTCTACGACGTCCGTCCTGCCGCCGGACCGGACGGGGCAGGCACACCATGGCGGCACGCCCACAGGGACAACGGCGGAAGCGGCCCGTGAAGGTTTCGGGCAAACGGACTGCCGGGTGGGTACGATCACTGAGCCGATGATCTGCACGTCCTCCTGGGCGCTGTTGTCGATGCGTTGACCGGCCAACGAGGGCTTTGGGGCGAAGGGTGTACGGTGGCCGGGGCGCGATGGGCCGCCGTCCGTCAGATTACCAGGGCGATCACACCGACTACGATCAGGACGACTGCCCACAGCAGGTCCAGGTTGAACCAGGTCTTCTGCAGCAGCCTAAGCCCCAGATACCGGTATACCAGCCATGCGATCACTCCGGCCGTCACGATCATCGCCAGCGTGTGCAGCAGCACCGAGAGCAGCGCGATACCCATACCGCTTTCGGCAATGGTGCCGAACGCCGATACGCCGGTGTGCCCTTGCAGGTCCACCCTGGCTGCACCGTTGCTGATGATCAAGAAAATGGGGATCAGCATCAAACCGGCACCGTGGGCAGTGGCCATCAGGAACGACC
Source organism: uncultured Gammaproteobacteria bacterium (assembly GCA_964571225.1). Classification (GTDB taxonomy): domain Bacteria; phylum Pseudomonadota; class Gammaproteobacteria; order DATFLG01; family DATFLG01; genus DATFML01. The sequence goes on along the minus strand of CAZNBB010000010.1, from coordinate 9,646 downwards.
ACAGGGTGAGCCGGCTGGGCCCGATGCGCGCCATGTAGCGTGGGTGGCGGGGATGGAGCAGTTTGTAGATTCCGAACACCATCAACAGCACGGCGGCGCCCACGCGTAGTCGGGACTGGTGGGTGATGGCCAGCTGCAGCGCCGCCACCGGCAGAAGGATGGCTGCCATCGCGAGGAAGTGTCCGAACGCCAGTGGGGGAAGCGCCTTGAGGACGCCGGCACTGCGCTTTTCCTGCATGCCGTTGGATACGGCGAACAGCCAACCCATACCCGGGTTGATGCCATGGAAGAAGCCGAGCGCCACGATTCCCAGCCAAGCGGCCGGGTGGGCCATCATGCTCGCGATCATACCGATGTGTAGCAGAAGGTCTCGGTGGAGCAGTCACCTCCGTCCAGCCGGGTCTGGTGGGCCCGGTAACCTTCGTCGAACTGCACGTAGAAGTTCTTGTCCAGCTCCAGACCTCCGTCGGGATTGACGTTGGCCATCACTTCCACGCCGGGAATGCCCTGGGGATAGAACTGGTCGTCCCAGGTGCTGTACAGGGAATTGGTGAAATAGATGCGCCGCCCGTCCCGGCTGATTTCCACCATTTGCGGGCCGCCGCTGAATTCCGTTCCGTTGGGATGCTTCTCACGGCGGACGACGCCGCCAAGGCGTATCGAGCCCGCCAGCCGCGGGTTGTGAGGGTCGCTGACGTCGTACTGGTGCATTTCCCCCGTGCCCCAGCAGGACACGTAAAGGAAACGGTCATCCAGCGACAGATCGATATCGGTGATCAGCGGCGGAACGGCCTTGAACCCTTGCAGCAGCGGCGGCAGGTCCTTCGGGTCCGCGCCCTGGGCTGGTATTTCCACCACCTGTTTGAGTTTGAACTCGCTGTCGGAGGGCTTGTCCTTGTACCACAGCCAGATGCCACCGGCGAGATTGTCGGTGTTGACCACCGAACCCATGAAGCCGTACTGCTGGGTGGGATCGTGGGCAGGCCGCAGTTCCAGGCACATCTGGGTGCTTTCGCCGCAGTCGAGGGTCTGGACATGGCGGCGCTTGGCCATGTCCCAGAAATGTATCCGGTGGCCGTACTTGTGGCCCAGCAGGTCCTCCGGCACCAAGCCGTTCTCGAACTGGGGCGGCAGTCCCCATTCGCTGGTGACGGCAATGTTCTGGGAAAGATGCCACCAGAAGTCGTAGGCCAGGACCTGCGGACCGTGGTCCATCTCCCATTGCCCACGCAGCTCGAGGGTTTCGCAGTCCAGCAGGAAGATGCCGGCCGGACTCTCGTCGCCATTCTTGCCCTTGCCGCCCAGGGCGCTGATGTAGACACCGTCGGGGCCGCAATGGATCGTATGGGGCCGCGAGTAGCCGGTTTTCTTCATGACCTCCTCGGGCTCGATGATCTTCACGATTCGCGCCTCGGTGGGGTGGGGCTTGGTGTCGATGATATAAAGGCGCGACGAGCGAATCCCGGGAACGATCAGATACCGGCGCTGCACAAACGGATGGCAGGACTGGGGACCCAACATGGAGCTGCAGGCGTTCCAGCCGAAGTGATGCAGCTCGTCGCCCTTGTTGGGCATGAATACCTGATGAACTACCTGGGAGTAGCTGGCGGAACGCGGGTCCAGGTCGACGACTGCCATGGCGTCGGGCCGGCTCCGGTCCGGCGACAGCAGCACCACGTAGCCGTACTGCTCCCTGGGCGCTTCCATGGCGATTTTCGGGGACGGGTAGAAAGTCGGGTCCGGTCGAAGCAGCGCAGACATGGTGTCCCCTCCTGGGTTGGTTGTTCACGCATACGTGAAACTGGCTTCCCGCGGTATCCGCGCTTCGCGGGCACCGTCGGGCCGAGCGAGCCGGAGCGCCGGTTGTGGACGGCTCAACAGCTGCTTCCGCCACCCCGACTGCCGTCTACAACTCAAGCAAAAGCGGTGCCACCGAAGACGGTCGAAGTCATCCAGCCCCACTGGGGTTGGCCGCGTGGGGGACGGGCTTGGCATGGGGACGCCGCAAGTGTCCCGCTGTGTCATGGCTGCAACACGAGTGTGACATTACCGTTGCACGTTTCCTCTTGATCAGCCGGGATTTGAGGTTGCAGCAGCGGCGAAAGGCTGGCGGCCGTCTCAAAAGATCCACCATCGATTCATACCCGCAGTTCAGTCCGCCGTCCCGCTCGATGGGCGTTGGCCAGGGGCTTCGGGGTTCCACCACGGCGCCTCGTGGGCGGGACAAAGTGTGCCAGTGCCGTTACACGTGTTGCGGACCCGTCGGCCGCGCGGACCGTAGGCGCCTGGGGGCGCGCGCCAATCCGGACGTCCATGGGACGACCGTATCAATAGAGACCATCATCACGGCAAGGGCTCATCAGCGTACCGGGCTGATCCCTGGCATAGATCATGCCTTGGTACCCACCGAGTCTCGTGTTGGTGGTCGAGAAGACGGACGCCCGGTGTTGGCCGAGGGCTGTGCAAGCCCATCCTTCAACCAGGCAGAGAGGGTCGGCGCCCTTCCAGTGTGGGTCAGATGGGGTCGGTCCGTGGTGTGGAAAGCGCGGTTCCGGTCGGGCGTGGCACGGGCGCGTCGAGACCGGGTAACGGGTGCAGCAGGCGATGGAGGCGGTGTCTGCGGCCCGGTGCTTGAGAAAACTCCGAGCTACGAGGACGAGGACATACGAAGAGGGGCATATCATGTACGCGAAATGGAGAGCCATATTGGCACTGGCGAGTCTATGCCTGTGCGGCACGATGGTAGCGGCCTCTGCCTGGGCGAGTGGAAGCCTTGAGCAGATGTCTCAAAATCCTGACCAGTGGGTCATGCCGGGCGGCAACTACTCCGTCTGGCGCTACAGCAAGCTGGATCAGATCAACACCGAAAACGTAAAGGACATGCATGTAGCCTGGACCATGTCCACCGGCGCGCTGCGCGGGCATGAAGGGCAGCCGCTTGTGGTAGGCAACATGATGTACTTCGAATCGGCCTACCCGAACTACGTATACGCCGTTGACCTGAACAATATCGGAAAGATCGTCTGGAAGTTCGAGCCGAAGAAGGACCCCAACGCGCCGCCGGTGGCCTGTTGTGACGTGGTAAACCGAGGCGTTGCCTACTCCGACGGCAAGGTCATCGCCGACGCGCTGGATGGCAAGGTATACGCGCTCAACGCGAAGACCGGCAAAGTGGAGTGGGAAGCCAATGAGGCCGACCCGAAGGTAGGCCAGACCCTTACCGGTGCCCCGTTGATCATTCGTGACCACGTGATCGTCGGCGTGTCCGGCGGCGAGTTCGGCGTGCGCGGGTACGTCACTTCCTACGACCTGCAGACCGGCAAGCGCCAGTGGCGGGCATACAGCACGGGCCCGGACAAGGGCATGCTGTTCGACCCTGAGACCACCATCAACGGCGCCACCCAGAAGCCGGTGGGCAAGGACTCCAGCCTCAAGACCTGGAAAGGCGACGAATGGAAGCAGGGTGGAGGCACCACCTGGGGCTGGTATTCCTACGACCCGAAGCTGAATCTGCTGTACTACGGCACCGGCAATCCGGGCACGTGGAACCCGAGCCAGCGGCCGGGCGCCAACAAGTGGTCCATGACCATCGAAGCCCGTAACCCCGATACCGGCAAGGCGGTGTGGGTCTACCAGATGACGCCCCACGACGGGTGGGACTATGACGGCGTCAACGAGATGGTTCTGGCCGAGAAGGATTACCATGGTCAGGAGACACCGGTCCTTATCCATTTCGACCGGAACGGCTTTGCCTACGTGTTGAATCGTAAGAACGGCAAGCTGCTGGAAGCTCACAAGTACGACCCGTCGGTGAACTGGGCGTACAAGATCGACATGAAGACCGGCAAGCCGGAAGTGAACCCCGCGAAGATGACCAAGGCCGGTGTCAACGTCAAGGACATCTGCCCGGCTTCCGAGGGTGACAAGGACGAGCAGCCGACATCCTACGATCCACAGACCGGCCTGATCTATGCGCCGTTGAATCACATTTGCATGAACTACCAGGCCTTCAATGTGAAGTACAAGGCCGGCTTCCCGTTCGTTGGCGCCATCGTCAACATGTTCCCGGGGCCCGGAGGTTACCGCGGCCGCTTCATCGCCTTCAATCCCATGACCGGAAAGACCGAGTGGCAGATCCACGACACTTTCCAGGACTGGGGCGGTGCCCTGACCACGGCAGGCGGTGTCGGCTTCTACGGCACGCTCACCGGCTGGTTCCGGGCCGTGGACCTCAAGACCGGCAAGATCCTGTACCAGTTCCATTGCCCGTCGGGCATTATCGGCAACCCCATCGCCTACAAGCATGACGGCAAGGAGTATGTGGCGGTGCTGACCGGCGTCGGTGGCTGGGCGGCCATCGGACTGGCTCAGAATCTTCACAAGGCTTCGGCAGGGCTGGGTGCTGTCGGATTGACAGCGGAACTGCCCCAGTACACCAATCTGGGCGGAACGCTGATGGTCTTTGCGGTGAAGTAACGGCAACGAAGTACCGGTTCCGGCAGCGACGCGGGTCGCTGTCGGAACCTCTCTCTAAGCGGTCGGCCTCGGAGGAGTTGTACGGACATGACAAACAGATCGGCAATTTCACTGTATTCTCTGCTCGCGTTGGTTGCGGTAGTGGGGTTGGGTCTGACTGTTCAGTCAGCCGCCGCGGCCGAAAAGCCCTTGAGGGTATGTGCGGATCCCGATTACATGCCGTACTCCGACCAGGCGGGTCAGGGTTATGAGAACAAGATCGCTGAGCTCATGGCGAAAGCCATGGGTCGGAAGCTGGAGTACCACTGGGCCAGTCAGCGTCAGGAGGGCGGTTTCGGCAACTTCCTGGCATTGAATCTGGACAAGGGTCTTTGCGACGTGGTGATGGATATTCCCTACGGGGATCCCGAAGAGCTATATACGAATTCCTACTATTCCTCTTCTTATGTCTTCATTTACAAGAAGAGCAAGCACTACGATATAACCAGCATGGACTCGCCGCAGTTGAAGCACGTCAAGGTGGGCTATGAGTTGGATACCCCGCCCCAGACAGGCCTGAAATTGCGGGGGCTGCTGAATACCGCCGTTCAGTTCCATATCGCCGAGAAGCCGCATGTCTCACCGAAAACTATGCTGGAAGCGGTGGAGCGCGGCAAGGTCGATGTGATGATCACCTGGGAACCCGCGGTCGGTTATTACATGCACGAATTCCCGGGGCTCAAGATGGTACGTGTTCCCAATACACGCTCTACAGGCTCTCCTGAAGAATACCTCTTTACCATGGCGATGGCGGTGCGAAAGGGTGACCATTCCTTGAAAGACGAACTGGATAAAGCCATCGCCAGTCACAAGGCGCAGATTCAACAAATTCTGGAAAACTACAACGTCAAGCTGCTGCCGTCTGCCAACGGTTCGTTGTACTACGGCAACGGCAACATGTAACCGGGGTGTCCTGCGGCCCTGAGATAAAGGCGGACGATGCCCGGGCTGGATGCGCACGTTCTGCTGTGGCGTGGCGGTCCAAGCCGATCCGCGCCTTGCACGACATTTGGCACAGGTCCTTCCTGGCCATTCCTGGATAGTTAGGATCGAGAGGCGGTGATCACATGAGTTTGCGGAACAGAACGAGTTTGACCAAAGGCCGGCGGAATTGTCTGCAGATTATGCTCATTATGGCCATTGGCGCTGCGTGCACCGGCGCCGGCATGGCGGCAACAAGCAACTCGAACAATAACATGCCGGAAGGTGAGCGCATTGCGCACAACAGCGACTGCTTCTCCTGTCACGCGGTGGGCCACAAAGTGGTGGGCCCCGCATATGATGCCGTGGCCAAGAAGTTCGCCGGCAAGAAAGACGCCGTCAAGACGCTGGTTGATGCGGTCAAGAACGGACATGTCGGGACATGGGGCAATATTCCCATGCCACCCCATCCGAACCTGAGCCATGCGCAGTTGGAGAAGATCATACACTGGATTCTTTCCTTGAAGTCGGCCGAAGCATCGTCCGCGCCGTCGTCTTCTTCGTCGTCCTCGTCGAAGAAGACCTACACCTACAAAGTGAACGGCAAAACCGTGACGGTAGGTTTCGAGGTTTTCAGACCGGGAACCAAGAAGGTAACCAAGGAGGTCTTCCGGGGTTTCGAGCTGTTCAACTCATACTGCTTCCGGTGTCACGGGCCTGACGCCATCGGCGGCGAGTACGCGCCGGACCTGCGTCAATCGCTGCAGAACGGGATGACCGAGCAACAGTTCACCGACACCGCCATGACGGGTCGGGAAGCCAAAGGGATGCCCAAGTGGGCAGGGTTCTTCTCGCCCCATGAGATTCATGCCATCTACCAGTACGTGAAGGCCCGTAGCGTCAAGTTGGTTTCGACCGGTCGTCCTCCGGAATAGGCAGCCCCTGCGACTGCGGGGACACGGTCGGCGAGGAACGGGCAGGAACACATAGGGGCAGGGACGGAGTGGGCATGCGGATCAAGCAAGAAGTCGCCACTGGCAGAGGAACGGGACCTCGCCCGCCTGTGAAGGGACGCCAGTCGACGGTCAGGGCCACGCGGGAATGTGTGCTCTCGATCGGTCCATCCGTGCCGGCGGTTAGTGGCGTTATGGTGCCCTGCTGTGCGCGGGCCGGCGCTGTCCGACATTCCCCCTCCGACGTGGCCGACCACACCGTCTGTTTAGGCGACGCGAACCTAGGACTTATCCCGTAGCGCGCCGGTACGGCAAAGGGTTTGCCGCTGTGAATCTGACGCTCTGAGCCGGTCCTTGTGCACGCCGGCCCAAAGCGTCACGCAAGCACCGTGCGAGGCATGCAATCGAGCTCGGACGGCGATCCACGAGACGGCGGCCAGAGGCATGGCAGGGCGTGCAGGGGTGCTTGGTGCGATGCACGCAAAGTCGCGGGCGGGATGGGCTGTTGACGCCCGTACTCATCCGGCGGTAATGCGCCTTGGGCAACCGCCGTCAATCAGGACGGAGGCTCCTCGATATGATCAGGTATAGATATCTCGCGGCGGCAGTGACGGCCGCTGTGGCGTTGGGTGCTAGTGGTACCGCCGCCGCGGTCAGTTTCCAATCCAACCAATGGAAGTTGGACGTCAACGGCAATGTCAACGGCTTTCTGGATTACAACTCCTGCGACCACAGCGCGACGTCGGTGCAGGGGGGGCTGGTCTGCAACACGGGCCCGAACGGACACAATGAATCGGCTATCGAGTCGGGGTTGCTGCCCAGCGCCATCGTATTCAAGGTGTCGACCAAGCAGGACGGGATCGACATAGGGGCTACTATCGGGTTTTATCCCGGCCTGAACACGTCCATCACCGGCAAGGAGGGTATCGGGCGCGGCGCGATCAATGTCCGACAGAATTTTCTGACCTTCGGTACGCCGGAATGGGGCACTGTCAAGGTGGGTCGGGATCTTGGTCTGTTTCAGGCCCACGCCATCCTCAACGATATGACGTTGTTGGGGGTGGGGTCCGGGGCCGCCTTCCTGGGAGGAAATACCACGTTGGGCCGCATCGGTATCGGTTACGTATACGCGGATTGGATACCTCAGATATCGTACACCTCCCCTAAGATGAGCGGCTTTCAGTTTGCTGGCGGGCTGTTCCAGCCGTTCGAGCAGGTTGCCTTTTCCGGCAACGCCAATACCGCCACCATGACCAACATCAACCAGCCGGGATACCAGTTGCAGGGTACCTACAGTTGGAAAGGTCCGATCAAGGGCCAGGTGTGGGCCGACTTCATGTGGCAGCGCAACCAGGCCAATGCCACCGATTCAAGTACGGCCGGCGGGACGCTGCCCAACGGAGCGCAGGTCAACGCCGACGCCTTCGACGTAGGCGGCAAGGCCAGTATGGCCATGGGCGGCGGTACCCTGGCAGGGGTGGCCAGCTACTACAAGGGCTATGGTATCGGTACCACCGCCATCGGTTTTGACGGTGTGTCGTTCGCCAACGGGGTATTGGAGAAGCGCGACTCGGACGGCTGGTACGTGCAGGCCACCTACAAGATCGGCAAGCCGAAGTTCGGTATCAGCTATGGCGAAAGCACGCTGGATCTGGCGTCCAACGAAACTGCCGCGACCAATCCCAACCTCGTCTACAAGAACAGCTCGGCAGTGGCCGGTCTGTACTATGGACTGACACCGGCACTGAACCTGGTTCTTGAGTACACCCATACCAGGGCGGAGAACCAGGCCGGCGGTACCACCGAGGACAATTCGGTGGCCACCGGCGCGATCTTCTTCTTCTAGTCCGGGTGCGTGCCGGCTCGGACCGGGTCTCAGGCGGCGGCGCTCGTGGGTGCCGCCGCCCGCCTTTGCGGATGGCCAGCGGATCGGCTCGCGGTCCTGAGGCGGTGAACGCGACGTGGCCGGGTGAGCGAATGCAAAGGCTGATGTGTTCCGGGCGCCTTCCCATAGGGTGTCTGATCTGGATATTGGGTGCGCTGGCCGCCAATGACGATGCCATGGCGGCGAACGGCCCGTCAGTGCTTTCCATCGATGTCACGGCGGCCCGGCCAGGCGTGCCGGGCATCGGGGTGGCGGCCGGTCAGTTGCCGTTCGGCGTACAGACCCGATCCGCAGCCACCATCCGCCGTCAGGAACCCCTGAACGTTTCAAAATTCATTGCAAGCAACCTGAATGGGGTGACGGTCAACGCAGCACAGAACAACCCCTTCCAGCCGGATATCAGTTTCCGGGGCTTCACAGCGTCCCCCGTGCTCGGTACCCCCCAGGGGCTTTCCGTCTACGTGGACGGCGTGCGGGTCAACGAGCCGTTCGGGGATGTAGTCAACTGGGATCTGATTCCTCAATCGGCCATTGAAACGATTTCCCTGGTGCCGGGATCGAATCCGATCTTCGGGCTCAATTCCCTGGGCGGCTCACTGGTGGTCACCACCAAGTCCGGCGCCGATTTTCCGGGCACCGCGGCGAAGGTCTTCGGCGGCTCGTTCGGGCGCTACGGAATAGAGGCCGAGGGTGGGGGGAGCCGCGGAGCCGTGGACTATTTCGCCACCGCCAATCGGGTGAGCAGCAATGGTTGGGCTCAGCACAATGCCAGCCGAGTGGGTCAGCTGTTTGGAAAGGTCGGATACACCAGCCAAAAGACCCGGCTCACTTTCAGTGTGACGGGTGCGCACAACCGCCTGAGCGGCGCCCAGACCCTCCCATTGGGAATGCTGAACGATCCTGCCCAGTCGTATACCTGGCCCGACTACGCCACCCACCATTTCGCCGCTTTCAATGCCACCGCCCGGCACCAGTTCAGCGCACGCGCAGCGCTGGCCGGCAACGTGTATTTCCGGCGCCTGCTGTCGCACGAGCTGGACAGCAACACCAACGATGCCTTCAATGTCGCCGTTCCCGTGGACGCCGCCAACAGCCCGGGGCTCAACGACGTGGCGGACACTGCAGAGAACGCCTACGGCGCCACGGCGCATCTCACGCTGCGCCAGCCCGGCAAGACCGTGAACAACCGATTGGTGCTGGGGGCGAGCGCCGACCTTGGCGATACCCAATTCAGTCAGCTTGAACAGCCCGCCCGCTTCACACCAAGCAGGGATACCATCGGTTTCGCGCCTTACGTTCTGCAGACCCGACTCGAGGCACGCAACCGCTATTACGGACTGTATGCCTACGACACTCTGGGTCTTGGCGCCGG